>JAFXSU010000130.1 GCA_017525435.1 Victivallales bacterium | reverse complement strand
TCGACAAAGCCAAGACTTTCATAGAAAGGGTGCCCTGATGGCGTCGAATCCAGGCTAATCTCCGTTGCTCCATGGTTCCATGCATCTTCCATCAGCATGAAAACCATGTGTTTTGCAACCCCCTGCCTGCGATAGGGTTCCGATGTATAGACATTCATCAGATGTGCTCGTTTTCCAGTCGGATGGGAAAATGTCGGCATGAGCCAAATATAACAAATTGTCGCGCAACCGATGACATTTTCCTCTGCAATGGCCAGAACCGTCGTCTGGTTTCCTTTTTGAAAAAAGACACGGCTGTCATGGATAAAATCTTCAGAAAATTGATAATCCGCATCCAGGCCATTAACTACCCGGAGCATTTCCAGTCGGCTGCTCATCATCAGATCAATATCCTTTTCAGACGCGATCCTGTATTCTATTCCATTCATCTTTAGCGACCCACACAAAATTTTGGCTCTTCGACATTTTTAATGGGTTGTCAATGAGGTAGGAGGTCAAGTTTTCCGCAATGAAATAGGATTGCCGTTCTGAAATTGGCTTTGTTCCTATACCCACATGCGTTTCTCTTGATGGCCTCTATCTTATTGTTCAGTCCCTCTGTCAGGGCGTTTGTCACGCCGTGAATGACGGCATTCAGGATTCCCGTGAAGTGCCTCTTCAGCGTCTTTCCCGCCGCCGCGACATACTGCAGCCTTGAATGGGTAGCCCACCAATACCAACGTTTGAAGCCGTCCTCGAAATCGGGCGGGGCAAGCTCCCAGATGTCCCTGAACGCCTCCTTGACACTCCAGGCCCTTGAAGTCTTTTTGGCAATGGCCTTCGCCGCCTCGAACTTTTCCCTGTTTCGTTCAGGCAGGTTTTCCTTGCCATACAGAAAACAGTAGCGTGCGCCGAACATCTGTTTGCGCTGGTCTTCGGTCATCGTGCCTTGCTCCTCCTTCCTTGTACTGTCCACGGCATTGTCCAGCACCTGCATGACATGGAACCTGTCAAAGCAGACGTCGGCATTGGGCATGAAGGAATGCGCCAGATTCGAGTAGCCGGCATTCATGTCCACGGCAACGACTTCCGTGAACTTCAGGTCATGCTTCCGTTCCTTGAACCATGGGGTTGTGGCCTCAAGCTTCCGCCCGTCTGTCACCTCGAGCACCTTCGCGTCCTTGAGGTCGGTTATGATGGTGAAATACTTGTGGCGGGCAAAGACCTGCTTCTCGTCAAGCCCCATCATCTCGGAAACATCACTCTGGCGTCGCTCCATGCCCCGCTCGACCGCAGCCTCCTGTATATGTTGCAGTTTGCGGGCTGTCACGCCAAGCAGTTCCTCTGCGCCAGTCATCGTGCATTCCTGCAACGCCTTGATGCTCAATTCCTCCAATGGAAGCGTCACGGAAAGCCCCGGGGTGGCAAACGGCACGCTTGCATTCACAACTCCGCACAAGGGGCACTTCACACGGGGGATCCTTGCGTGGATGAAAGTCTGGTACTCGCAACTGTTCAAATGACGCCAGGCACGCTCCGGCGCATGGTCGTATACAGAGCATTCAGCCATGCAATGCTCGCAACGGAACTTGGACGGGGCATGTTCCAGCCACACGTCAACACGCTTTTCATTGTCGTAGCATTCGACACGCGATACATACCATGGGGGCGGCGGCGAAAGGATACGCTGATAAAAGGCAACAAGATCCATGATTTTTCTCTGTTTACAGCAGGTGGAGCAACAACTGACCATTACTGTAGCACGCCTTTTCTGCTGTCGCAATTGCTACCCATTATTTTTGTCGAAGAGCCAGTTGTTTTCCAGCGTAGCCTCGTCGGCAAACAGACGGACGTCGAAATCGTACTTGATATCTTCGTCACCGCTCGTCCAGGGGCGACCAGTGGAAATCGGAATAAAGCCAAAAAGCTGGCAGGAGACATTCTGCGTTACGAAAGTTGCGAGCGGAACCTCACCGTTGTTAATCGTAACAGGCGAATTCCAGCGTGCTATTTCGTTATATGAGCTGCATCCAACAAGCAGCAAGGCTGCCATTGCGAGGACAAATGCCATTTTCATGATTGTATCTCCTTGTTACTTGCCTTCTTTGCCACTGTTTTTCGGTACCAGCACAGCCGAAACGTTAATAGTTGAGGAGCCGAATAAAGCTCCGATGAGACCGGTAGCGCTTGCTTCTGCATAGGATGCATTCGTATCATTGTAGATAACGTCGACTAGATTGCAGTTGCGGCTGTCGGCGTAATTTGCAATGGCGTTTTGCAGATTTGTGAGGCTTATATTGTCCTTGAAAAACGAGACTCCGCCTTCTATGTTCTTTTTCTCGCTGTTCCACCTGATGTCTCCGGAGAAAAGCGGGACTGCCCATAATATGTAGAAGCCTGTGCTTTCAATAAAGACTACCTCAGATGGTTTTCCGTCTGCTCCATTGAGCTTGACACCGTCCAGCGTGTCATAGGAGGTTGATGTTATTGTTGCGCATCCAGTGATCAACACTGTGAAGGCAACGCATAAAAGCGACTTTAAAATGTTTCTCATGTTACCCTTTCCTTGAACGGGAATGAAATCTTTCTACAATTACGGCCACCATTTTCCAACTACGACAGTCAGAAATGCAAAAATCACACTACTATTACAGCCGCCACCATATTTGCAATCGCGAGAGGTAAATTCAAAAGTCTGTTTTTTCATGAAAGGTCGTGCGCGGCGGCGCGGGTTCGTCACGGCCCTGCTCGTGGGGCCGGAGCACGTGTCGGACGCGGCGTCCTTCATCCCCGCGCGAAGGGGGGCGCGGAGGCGACGGGCGTCGTGCCCGCCGCCGTGACGGCCGACGACGACTGCACGTCCGCCGCCAACCGCGGGGCGGGCAGGGGACAGGGCGTCGGGAAAGTCTCCTTCGGCGGCTCCATTGGTTTGGTCTCTACTCTGCAACGCTTCAATTCATTCATGGTATGCAAAAACAGATTTTTGAAATTATCTCGAATAAACAATATATTATTCTTTGTATTCATGGAATGCACTGCTTCCCCCAAGAGGGAGGATAGTCGTAAGGCGGTGGCGCGGGCTGCGCGTGAAAATCGTCGGCCTGTTCAGGTCCCCATGGGGCGCAAGCGGAGGGAATCGTCCCTGAATAGGGTGTCCGTCTGGGGGGCAAAAACTCGCTGCGACTTATCTATGGGTGGGACGGGATGTTGCGGATGAATATGCATCGTGCGCCGGATGTGACGCCATGTGAGGAATCAGGCGTGGAGGATCTGGAGGACTTGACGGTCCTGGAACAGGAGAACGAACTTTGGATGACCTGGGGCATCCGGAGAAAAAAGCAGACGCCTTTTAATACAAGACAGGAAGAATGAAATGAACTTCGAGGAATTGATAGATGCGGTGAAGGACGAGGAGGTCACGCTTGACCTGGACGAGACGCAAGTGAAACTGGCTTCCGTCGGCGATGGAATCATTCTGGCCACGGTTTACCTGGGTGAGCTTCCAGATGAGACGCTTCCGGAGCTTCGCCGCGAAATGATGGCGGCAAACCACCTGTTCCAGGAGACGGGGGGCGCTACGCTGTCCCTGGAACCCGGCACGCGTCATGCGTTCCTGCAAAGGCGGTGCCAGGTGTCCGGCGAGGGGGAGGAGGCTTTCCTGAATCATCTGGCCGTCCTTGTGCAGAAGGCGGAGGAATGGAAGGCGCGTATTTTTTCCATCGGTGATGAAAATGACTTCGCGCCGGATAATCCCGATTTGGACGAACTGTTTTCTGGACAAAAAATTGTCTTTCGCGTGTAACATTTGGTTTGAAAGTGCAGAAATAATATAGACGGTTCCCTGTTTTTCTTTACAAGAGGAAGGCGCATTCACGATGAATGCGGGATGAGGCGGGAATGCAAGACAGGGAGACGAATCGTTCAGGCAAAAAGAAAATGGATGGAGTACACGATGGCTGGCAAAGTGACGAATGAACAAGTGGCGAAGGCGAATATCAGCATAGATGATTTTCGCAAGGCCGTCAACACGGTGAACCCGAAGAACAAGGGCTATGTCCGTTTTGTGCCGGACGGCAAGGGTGGCGTGACGATAGCCAAGGTCAACAACAAGATTGACTTCAACATATCGTGGCGCACCAACATCGATGCGGCCAAAAACCGGACCATGCGAGAGAAGTTCGCGCTGGCGATGGCCAATGACTTGCGTTGGGCGGACAGCACGCGTGTCAAGAAGCTGATGGACAGCATCACCAACGTGCGCAAGAAGGACGGCGACAAGCGGACGGACGCGCTCTCGCGCAAGGAGCTGCAAAAGGCGTTCCAGGAATACGACAAGATGATGAACACGCCGTACGGGCGCATGCAGATGCTGGACAATCTCCTCAAGAAGACGGCGGAGCGCTGCAACCTGGGGGGAACGGAGGATGGCGTCAAGACCTTGAAGGAGAAGTTCCTGAAATTGCCGAAGGAGATGGGCGACCTGTCACAGCTTTGGGAATGCGACCTGGACAAGGAGGGCAATACCCCAAATATGGACGAACTGACGTTCAAGACCATGCTGCATGAACTTGAAAACCTGTGCGACAAGGCGGTCAAGCGTGCCGAGATAGAATCGCTCTTCAAGGACAAGGCGGAACTCTACACAGGCGCAAAGGCCCTGGACAACACCTTCGGCCTGCACCTTTCGCAGGATGAGACGGCCCAGTTGCGCGGTGCGCTTCTCCACTTCCTTTCCATCAAGGGGCTTGTGCCCCAGCAGGGGGAAGGCGGCGTGGTCGGCACGGGCGGAATGATCTTCGAGAAGTTCATGACAGACGTGCTTCCGGCCCTGTTCAAGCAGAATGTGGAGAACATGCGCGAATGGTCCAACGGCGAAAATGGAGACAAGGCCTTGCAGATGGAGGCCAACTTCTCCTTCGAGGCCATCATGGAGGAGGCGGAGAAGTTCATGATGGGCGCCAGGCATTTCATTGACAACCCGCCCCCTGACGTGGTGGTCAAGAGCACGGGGGACGCCAGGTTTGACAAAATTGTGGAAGGTGGCAAGAAGACGGTCACGGGCTCCCGCCAGATGGCGATTAAAAGCGCCATGCAGCAGGATGCGTTGAGATTGCTCGACAATGCCAACATATCCCAGGAGGACGGCAATAGAATCTACAATGACCTTCAGGGGGCCAAGAAGGCCTACGAGGCGGAGGGGCTTCTGGATACCTTC
>JAFXSU010000129.1 GCA_017525435.1 Victivallales bacterium | reverse complement strand
TATCCCTCCATCAAGGACGCATTGCAGATCAAAGGCGGCTGGGGATATAGCCAGGAAGACGCCGTGGTCGTCTTTGACGATCAACAGGACCCCAGCTCCAGCATGTTCTCCTTCGACGGCATTGACATCGAGAACATCTTTATCGACTGCCGTCTCCATGAAGAGGCTGAGCATGCCCACGAGACCAAATATGCCGGGCTGCGCTGGAAAAAAGTGGGTCAGTCGCTACACTGTGACGACGAGTTTTCCTACGACTGCATTACTGTGGAGGTGGAAATGTTCACTCCCGGCGACTGGGATTTTCTCCAGGCTGACTGGGAAGCCCATGACGGCTACAAGGACGATTCTGCCGGCGCTGCGCAACACCAGCGCCTGCGCGAAGCGCGGGCCATCCGCTTCACCTCGGTCTTCTGGTTCAATATCTCGAACTTCTTTTTCTGAGTGCCCAATTGCCAACTGCAAGTTCTTTTAACTTAAACCCAAACTATTAACGGTGAATACGATGTTAGACAAGTATGATAATGTCATAGAAGAAGTTGCCGCACAATTGCGTGACGAAGCGTTGCCGGTCGGGAAAGTCCAGGCGTTGTTTGACGAATGGTGGCCGTGGCGTACCGCCGCCGAACCCGTCATCTCCGGCGACCAGGTAATGCTGAACGTGGAAACCGTGGCGTTTTCCATATCTGGACCTGTCGGTGTGCAGGGCATCTATTCCGGCGAGCTGTGCTTCCCGAGGCGAAAGCTCTCGGAGGAGCAACAGACGAGACTGACTTCCACGGCGGAGGTCCAGAGGCTCTTCGACGAATGGTGGCCGAAACATACCGGCAAGCTCCGTATTGCCGACAACCAGGTAGTCCTAGAGGTAGAACTTAAGTATCAGCCAGGCTGCTATGCGCCTGAAAAGCGTGAAACACGCGAGCGCTTTTTCCCATGTCAGAAGCTCTCGAAGGCACAACTTGAGAAACTCGCGATGAGCTATGTGATGTGGGGCGCGGGGCGCGCCGCCGCAATTGCGCTGGTGCCACTGCCGCTGGCGGATGTCGGACCATTGATGGCCAACGAGGCCTATATGATCCACCGTATCGCGGAAGTCTATGGCTACACGGCGGACAAATCGGTCGTGGCGATGCTCGCCGGCGTGGCCGGCGGCTCGCTGGCCGGGAAGTTCTTCGCCAGCTTCCTGCCCTTCCTGAAGGTCGCCATCGCGCCGAGCGTCACATACGCGGTCGGCAAGGCCGCCATGGCATATTTTGCTTCCGGCATGACCTTGGCTGAAGATGCCCTGAAGCAGACTGCCGACGCAGCTGGCCAAGAGGCTCGGAAGATGGATTGGGATGAACTCAAGGTGGAAAACCCGGAGGAGCCGGAAATCCCGGAGAATCCAGGATGAAACGGTCATTTTTCCCTCTGACATGTTTTGTCGGGGGTGGGGGTATATAGTATAGGCGTTTACAGATTGATAACCAACCTAAACCGACAAATAAGCAAGTATGTCTACTTTTTTGCCGTATCCGGAAACAATTTTCGCCACATTTACTTCTAGCTCGAAGGCTCGGAAGCAGGTGGACGAGGTGATGGCGCATGACCGCGAATTTCAGGAGCAGAAGGCGGAACGCGCGAAGCAGCCAGGAGCCGACCTTGAGCGGTTGCGCCGTGAAATCGGGGTCTATGTCTGGCTGGACAGTCATTGCTATGGCAACGGCTGGCCAGGTTACTACTATGTGCGATATCACCATCCAGCCACTTGGTCTATCACGGCGTACGATACCCCGGCTCTGATTGTCAAGAAGTCCAAGCTGCGGCCTGACCAGGTGGAGTTCATGGAGCGCAAGTGCCAGGAAACCAAGGCGGCTTGCAGATGAACATGACAATTCATGACAGGTGATGACAATGATTCCCAGAAATGTTTCCAGCCAATTGATTGTTGCGGCGAAGGCGACGCTGGAGGACGAGACGACCGAGGCGTCGGAGGTCCAGCAGCTCTTCGAGATCTGGTGGCCGCTGCGTCGCGGAATGGCGCATGTGGGCAACGATGAGGTGTCGTTTCCCGTGGGCGGCCATGTCAACAACCTGGGCTTGCCAATGCCAACGCGTACGAAACTTCGCTTCCCGAAGTCCAAGCTGACGGCGGAGCAGATTGCGAAGGCCTCGCACTCCGGCGTGGGCGACCTCTTTCGGGGGATTATTCCGTAAAGGAATTACGTCAGAAGATAATGTCGTATTGTTTTCGCAGGGAGTTTATAGTTTTCCGGCGAACGGGCAGG
Source organism: Victivallales bacterium (assembly GCA_017525435.1). Classification (GTDB taxonomy): domain Bacteria; phylum Verrucomicrobiota; class Lentisphaeria; order Oligosphaerales; family Oligosphaeraceae; genus RGIG1601. The sequence continues at coordinate 14,447 of JAFXSU010000129.1, read as the reverse complement.
CGACTTGTCGAAGCGGGTCGTCGGGCGTGGCGGCATTCTGGAGTTCGGGGCGTTTGGCGGAGCACTCCGGCCGGGCGTATGGGCAGCGCGTGTGGAAGGCGCAGCCGCTCGGCGGGTTCGCAGGCGAGGGGAGTTCGCCAGGCAATAGTATTCGGTTCGTACGGCTGGACTTGCCAGGCACGGGAATGGCCGAGACCAGCGCCCGCGTATAGGGATGAAGGGGGGTGTTCAGGACGGATTGCGCAGTGCCGAACTCCACGATGTGTCCCAGATACATCACCGCGACCTTCTGGGCAATCAGCCGCACCACGCTTAGGTCGTGGGAGATGAACAGATAGGAAAGCCGGTGCTCTTCGCGCAGGACAATTAATAACTTGATGATCTGGGCTTGCGCGGAGACATCCAAGGCGCTGACCGGTTCGTCGCAGACAATGAACTCGGGTTCCATGGAGATGGCGCGTGCGATGGAGAGGCGCTGGCGCTGTCCGCCTGAGAATTCGTGTGGATAGCGGTATCTGCTTTCGGGGTCGAGGCCGACCTCTTGCATCAGGCGGATGGCGGCCTGCTCGCGAGTTTCGCCGGGGCGATAAAGCCGGAAGGCATCCAGACCCTCGGTGACGATTTCGAGCGCGCTCATCCGTGGGTCGAGGGAGGAGAAGGGGTCTTGGAAGACCATCTGGAGATTTCGCCGTGCATCCTTCTTCGCCTTCCCCTTGAGCGAGCCGATTGGCTTGCCGTCCAGTTCGATGGTTCCACCGGCGATGGGTTCCAGCCCAATCAATGCCCGACCCAGAGTGGTCTTGCCACAGCCGGACTCGCCGACCAGTCCCAGCGTCTCGCCCTTTTCAATGGAGAGGCTCACGCCGTCCACGGCACGCACATGCCCTACGACGCGGTTCAGGATTCCGCGACGAATCGGATACCAGACTTTCAGGTCTTTGCAGGAGAGCATGGGGACTAATGGGACGGACGGGACGGGCGGGACTGGCGGGACTAATGGGACTGGCGGGACTTTAACCTCTTGCCTTTAACCTTTAACTTTTAACCTTTACCCTTTAACCTGAGTAATAGTCGTAGAGATGTGGGTAGTAGATTTCGTCTCGGCCTCGGCAGTCGAAGATGTGCAGGCTTCGCAAGGCGGATGAGGAAATGTGCTCATATTGCTTGTCGCAAGGGATATAGACAGACACTGTGTCGGGGCGCATCTCCTGCATGAAACACTGCTGGCTCATTTCGTAGTCGAGGTCGTAGCCGTTTCGCAGTCCGCGCACGAGGGTGACATCCGCATACGGCGTGATCTGGTCGAGGAGGTCCACCATCAGAGTGTCGAAGAAGATGACCTCGTGGAACGGAAGGAGCTTTTTGACTTGTTCGACGACTTCGGAGTGGGCGTGGTGGAGGTTCTTGGAGGGGTTCAGACCGACGGCGAGAATGACTTTGTCGAACATGAGCTCGGCCTTTTGGAGAATTCCGAAGTGCCCGATGTGGAATGGGTTGAAGGTTCCGGCGTAGAGTCCCACGCGCGGCCGTCGGCGCTCCAGGTATTCAATGAGGAACTTCATATTCTCGCGCGCCTCGGGGAAGCGCTGGCTGAAGCGCTTGAAGAAGTCGGAGCGGCCCTTGCGGTAGTCCTTGAGGCTGAGGAACTGGAATTCGCGGAAGATCTGGAATTCGTAGGCCAGCAGATCTACCTTGTCGCCGTGAAGCAGGATGTCGCAGTCGAACTCGTGGAACTGCCGAGCCAGTGCGTTGATTTTCCGCTGGCTCTTGGTGGTCAGGATGATGGTGTGGACTGCATCCGCCACCGCCTTCGGCAGTTTTGTGCCAAGGGAGTCCGCCAGCTGGTCGAAGACTTGCGCAGATTGTTCTTCGTTGTCCTTGCGTTGCGGATACCACACGACATCATGAAACAGTGCCGCCAGGAGCATCTGCGCAGAGTGCTCCGCATCGGATACTTGGAGGTGAATCAAATCGCAGATGTTTCTGAGATGGTCGAGGGTGTGGAAGTAGCGATGTGGCTGCTGGTAGGCTGAGAACACTTGATCCAGCCACGGTGCGTCCAGGTTCAGGCCGTGGCTGTTGTGCGTCGCAAGGATTTCGCGGATGTGGCGCATCGTGACCTGCGGATCCTGACTGCCGATGAAGCGCGGCACTGCTAGCGAGGTTGGCACGTTGGTGGGCATCTTAGCAATTAGCAATTAGCAATTGGCAATTAGCAATTAGCAATTGATTGTTTTTCAGACAGGAAATCCAGCAGGACAAGTGCGACGGCGGAGGTGACCACGGGAAGGGCGCGGGGCACGATGCATGGGTCGTGGCGTCCGGTGATTTTCAGCGTCGTGTTTTCGTGTCGTGAGAGCGAGATGGTCTTCTGTTCGAGGGCGATGGAGGGAGTGGGCTTGAAGGCCACGCGCAGGACGATTGGCATTCCCGTCGAGATGCCGCCGAGGATACCTCCGCAGTGGTTGGTTTTGGTACGGACCGTGCCGTCCGTTGCGATTTCATAGACATCGTTGTTCTCGGAACCGCGATGTCGGGCGGCTCCAAAGCCGTCGCCGAACTCCAGACCGACCACGGCGGGGATGCCGAAGATGACTTGTGCAAGGCGGTTCTTCAGCCCGTCAAAGCGGGGATTGCCCAGACCGGCGGGGAAGCCGGCTGCGGTGCACTCGACCACGCCGCCCACCGAGTCTCCATCGTCACGGGCTTTCAAGATGGCGGTGGCAGTCGCCTCGTCGTCCGGGTTTGGGACTCCGGCGATTTCAGAGATGCTTGAATTTATTATAACTCCTTTATTTTCAAGTAGTTGTAATGATATTCCTCCGGCGATGCACAGAGGTGCGGTGAGGCGTCCAGAGAACATCCCGCCGCCGCGGATGTCGTTGTTTCCATGATATCTGAGGAATGCAGTGTAGTCGGCGTGGCCGGGGCGTGGGCAGTCTTGGATTTTCTCGTAGTCTGTGGAGTGCTGGTCGTGATTACGGATGATGGCGCAGAGTGTTGCCCCAGTAAGAGTTCCGTCTTCTCGGATACCGGCGAGGAACTCCGGGCGATCGGCTTCCTTCCGCTGAGTCGCCAGTGGCGAATGACCTGGGGCGCGCAGGTCGAGGAAGCATTGGAGTGCCTTCAGGTCCACGCGGAAACCGGCGGGCAGCCCATCGATGGCGCAGCCGATGGCAGGGCCGTGGGACTCGCCGAAAATCTGCACTTGGATATTCTTGCCGAAAGTATTGGACATTGGTTTGCGTAAGTATTGGGTGACTAATCCAATATAATATATGGTTAGCGGAGTGTGCCGCAAACCGTGAAAAAGTCCGGCCAGGATTTGGCAACGGCGGCGGGATTCTCCAGCGTGACGGTTTCCGTGGCGCGAGTTGCGGCGATGGTGGCGGCCATGGCGATTCGATGGTCGTTGCAAGAGTCCACCGTGCCACCGTGGTAGTGGTCCACGCCTGTGACCACGAGGGAATCCGGTGTGGTCTCTGCCTTTCCGCCGAGATTTCGCAGCAGTTGCGCGGTGGTCTCCAAGCGGTCGGACTCCTTGAGGCGAAGCCGCGCCGCGTGGGTAAAGACCGTAGTTCCTTGCGCGAGGCCCGCGACGACCGCCAGAATCGGCACGAGATCGGGAATCGCACGGACGTCGATTTCTGGGATGGCGTGAAGGACACCATGTCGCACAGTGCAGGCGTTGTCCGACCAGGTCACAGTAGCACCGAAACGTTCGAGGAGTCCCACGATGGCACGGTCGCCCTGCACGGATGAGGGATTCAAGCCGCGTGCGGTCACGCCGGTGCCATCCAGCGCTCCGGCGGACAGGAAGAACGCCGCATTCGACCAGTCGCCCTCAACGGTGAGCGGGAGGTCTTTCGGCAGGGTGTAATTGGAAGATCCCGAATAGTCATACTCCGTGAGGGAGGCGTTGGTTTGAATTTCAACTCCAAAGCATTTCAGCGTGTCCAGCGTGAGGCGAACATAGTCGGCGGACTCCAATTCCGTGGTGAGTTCCAGTCGAGTAGGCAGAGGGAGCAATGGCATGGCAAAGAGCAGTCCGGTGATGAATTGGCTGGAGATGTTGCCAGGGAGCAGATAGTATCCCGGCTGGAGTTGGCCATCGAGACGGAGCGGCAGGTGGTCGCAGAACTCCTCCACCTGCGAGTCACAAGGGAGAATCAATTTCTGAGGATGAGGCGCTGGCTTCGAACGGGGAAGCTCAGGCGGAAGGGGAAAACTCAGCCCGCCATGCTCGGACAGCATCTTCATCATCGGTCCCAAGGGGCGTTTGGGAAGGCGTCCGCGTCCCGTAAAGGTAGCTCGTTTGCCCAGCGCGGAGGCAACTGGCAGCAGGAATCGCAGGGTCGAGCCGGATTCCCCGCAGTCCAATATGGGTGCGTCGCCGGCCCGCAGTGCCTTCATGCACATGGCGGTGGCGGCAATATCCTGCGAGGCATTGCCTAGAATGCATACATCTTCGGGAACGCCACCTGCCAATGTGGCCGCAATCATCAGACGGTGTGCCACGGATTTCGACGGCGGTGCGGTGAAATCGCCGTGCATTGGCAGATTGGTAAGTTCAAGACTGGGCATGTGACGAAAAATCCGTGATCCGAGTTCCGAGTCCCTAAGAGTCCGCGATCCGTGATCTGAGAGCCTCACGAAAATGTGCTAAAGGAATTAAGCAAGAATGTCTTGCAATTCTTCAACGGCAATGGTTTTCAGGACGCAGTGCCCGATGGTTTCGGGAATGACCAAGGTGAGTTTATTGCCAGAACGTTTTTTGTCACCAAGGAGATAGGGCATGAGTTGCACGGAGGTAAAGTCGGTGGCAGTCGGCAGACCATAACGCTGAAGTGCGGCGGCAATGGCGGGTGCGCATGCTTCACGTGTCCAGCCCTGCTGATATGCAAGTTGCGAAATCATCACCATTCCGATGCCCACGGCACGACCGTGGGGGATAGTGAAGTCGCTGCATTTCTCGATGGCGTGGGCGAAGGTGTGCCCGAAGTTGAGGAGTGCGCGGTCGCCACGGTCAAATTCGTCCCGCGCGACGATGGCGGACTTGCTGGCGACGCATTGCGCAATGACCTCTTCCAGGTGATCGTCCAGATTCCGGGTGGCGAGGAGGTCGAAGAGCGGTCGGTCGCCGATGACGCCGTATTTGATGGCCTCGGCGACGCCATCGTGGAGGACTTTTATGGGGAGTGTCGTCAGGAGGTCGGGGTCGCAGAGGACTAGCGACGGCTGCCAGAAGGCACCGCAGAGATTCTTTCCGGCGGGAAGGTCCACGCCGGTTTTGCCTCCCACGGAGGAGTCGATGGCGGCAAGCAGCGTGGTGGGGATTTGTGCCACCCGAATACCTCGCAGATAGATGGCGGCTGCAAACCCTGCAATGTCACCGGTCACGCCTCCACCCAACGCCACAACAAGGTCGCTGCGAGTGACATGGTTCTCTGCCAAGAAGTTGAGAATTCCCGTTACCGTGTCCAGGTTCTTCGATGTCTCTCCGGCTGGAAAGACATGCTGGAGTATGCGTGCGCCGAAAGGACGTAGCGCCTCCACCGCCGTGGCAAGATGCAACGGCGCGACATTGCTCTCCGTGACAACCGCAATCGTGGAGGGGCGTTTCTGCCCTTGCAGTGCGCTCTCCAGTTCGGCAGAAAGACTGTCTAGCAGCCCACGCCCAATGCGCACTTGGTATGCGCTGGATCCGGTTTTTACTTCGATGGAATTCATGTAAATTAGCAATTAGCAATTAGCAATTAGAAGGGCGAGTATGGTTCTTCGGGGAGGTTGTTCACCTGGGTTTTGCGTTCCTTGCCGTCTCGGAGCAACTGTAGCAACATGTCTTTGTCCTTGGAGGTGAGTGCGTTGCGGAAGTCGTTGAGATTTTTCAGCAAATGATCAAGCTCTGGGAGCAGAAACGCCTGATTTTCAAGGAAAAGCTCCGTCCACATGGACTCTTGAAGGAATGCGACTCTCGTCATGTCGCGAAAAGAACCGGCGGAGAAGCCTGGATGTTTCAAAGCGGTCGGCGACTTAATATATGCGCTTGCAACCAGATGCGCAAGCTGACTGGTGTAGGCGATTACGCGGTCATGCGTCTCGGCGGTTGTCAACTTGACCGCGCCGAACCCCAGCGAGAGGAAGAATTCCTGCACAAGGCGCAGTTTCTCCGGAGGGACTTCCGGCGGAGGGACAAGGAGCATCGATGCACGGACAAAGAGCTCGGCGCGCGAGGCGTCGTAGCCAGATTGTTCGATGCCCGCCATGGGATGGCCGCCGATGAAGGTGATTTCCGGCCGAGAGGCGACGAGCTTCTGGCACTCGTGGCAGACCAGGGTCTTGGTTCCGCAAGTGTCCACGATGACCGTTCCAGGTTTCAGTTCATGCAAATGGCTCCGCACGAAGTCGATGGTTGCCTCTGGATAGAGCGCCAGAAGCATGAGGTCTAGCTTCGCGAAGTCTGCCTGTGCATCCAGAATGCCGTCTGCCGCATTTTCCTGAAGAGCCTTCTTTGCAGTGGCTTCCGTGCGGTTCCAGACCAATATCTGATGCGTGGTAAATCGCCTGGTGGCTTTGGCGAGCGAGCCGCCGATGAGTCCTAAACCGATGATTCCGATGTTCATCTGGATTTCCTCAATCCTGTGCGTTGGGCACTGCAAGTTTACGAAGGGCCTTGACTTTCGGAGCCAGTTCGGCGAATGCCTCGGGGGTGAGCGACTGCGGACCATCGCACCAGGCGCGAGTGGGGTCGTTGTGGACTTCGATGATCAGGCCGTCTGCCCCCGCGGCTGCGGCACCGAGTGCCATGGTGGGAACCATCCAGGACATGCCGGTGGCGTGGCTGGGGTCGATGATGACAGGGAGGTGGCTGAGCCGATGGAGCACCGGCACTGCGCCGATGTCCAAGATGTTACGAGTATAGGTTTCGAAGGTGCGGATCCCGCGTTCGCAGAGCATCACCTTCTCGTTGCCGCCTGCCATGATGTACTCCGCAGACATGAGCAGTTCCTGGTAGGTGTTCGCCAGGCCGCGCTTCAGCAGAACCGGCTTGTCCACATGTCCCAATGCCTTGAGCAGCTCAAAGTTCTGCATGTTTCGGGCACCGACCTGGATGACATCGACATCGTCGAAGAGGTCCAGTTGCGAGAGGTCCATGATTTCGGTGACCACGGGCAGGCCGGTGTCCTTCTTGGCTTCCAGCAGGAGCTTGAGGCCCTGTCCGCGCAGCCCCTGGAAGGAGTACGGCGAGGTGCGGGGCTTGAAGGCACCACCCCGCAGGAGATTCGCTCCGGCGGCTTTCACGGCGCGTGCGACCTCGATGATTTGCTCCTCGGTTTCAATGGAGCAGGGACCCGCAATCATTGCGAAGTGACCTCCGCCAACCTTTACGCCATTGATGTCAATGACCGTGTCCAGCGGGTGGAATTTGCGGTTCGCGGCCTTGTAGGGCTCCTGGATGCGCTTGACATCCTCGACGATGTCCAGCGCCTTGATAAGGTCGATGTCCAGGACACTGGTATCACCGACCAGTCCAAGAAGCACCTGGCTGGCACCATTGGAGGTATGGACGGTGATGTCGTGCTTTTTGAGCCAATCGACAAGATTGTCCAGTTGCGCTTGATTGGGGTTCGGCTTTAAGACGACAATCATTTTGAAATTTTCCTTATGGTTTGTTGGAGTTGTTTGGGTTTATGAAACTGAAAAGCCCCGCGGCGAGTGGTATCGCTGCGGGGCCTGAAATCGTTGCCTCTTTGCCTCTTGAGTGCTTCTGGTGTTGGGTGGCAATCCGTAAATCTCTTCAAAGGCGCTCAAGACACAGCGATACCGCTACCGGTTCTAAAGTAGAATCGGTAGGAGTAGGTATAGAGGTATCGCCAGTAGTTGCGGTTCATGGGAGCTTCAAAAAGAGAATTTTACTTACTATAAATTCAAATTCTTGATTTTCAAATCACGGCTGTTCAGATTTTGACGCGATGAGCGGCTGGATGTGTTCCAGAAACGCATATTCGGCTTGTTTGCGAGTGAATTCGCCAGTTCGCATTACGCTGAGGAAATCCAAGAAGGAAGCACCGTTGATGGAGGAACCGTCCAAGAGCAGTCGCCCAGTGTCGGGTTCGATGGCGAAGACCAGTTCGCAAGTGGCGGCATCCGTGGCGTCGTGTTTCGGAGTCACGAGGACGTATGGGATGGGGAAGTCACCCTGATTTTTGACCTGATACCGCCAAGTCATGACGAGCTGATAGCCGTCTTTGAGGAACTGGAGTTGTTTGCGGTGACTGCGCAGAAGCAGGCCGATCAGCGAGTACTGGAATCTAGCCAGTTCTGGGAATCGTGCATGCATTGCGGAGGAGAACATCTCTTCGTCGCTCGAGAAGACGAGAAACTGCCGCACGTTTTCGTCGCGTGGCGCCTCTTCGGCAAAGAGCATCCGCGCCAGGCTGGCGACCTCTTGGCTGACGAGGTCTGCCTGCTCGGCATATTCTTTGGCAGGGGCGCCATTGCCCAGCCCCACGCATTCAATGACGGTCATCACCGTGACCACGCACAGTGCCACTGCGGCGATAACCATCGTGCGCTTGGCGTAACCTGGGATAACGAACGGCGTGTCATTTGACGGTGGGAGTTGTTCGTCGGTGGAACCACCTCTGTTCAACCCTTGCGCGTTTGACTTTGGCGCATCACCATTGCGACACAGCCAACTCATCAATCCAATGCCGACAAAGGCGAATACCAGGCTAAGTGCGCCGAAGAGGTGTGAGGTCACGCTCAGCGAGAAGGGAAGAATGGCGCGAAGGGACTGGGCAAACCAGTTGGATCCATGCAGAACCGCAGACCAGCCAGCCCATAACAACAGAAAATTGATGGCCAAGACTGCGGTCAGCAAAATGCGGTGAAGGTATTTTGACGATGACTTTCTCATAGGGAAAAAGAACGGATGAACTGCTATTTACATAATGTAATTCATTGCGGCAGTTCGGGCGGCTCCGACAATCACCATTCTTCGATAGGAACCACCATAGCCCAAGCGTATATCTTCCTTCCGGCGAGATACTCTTCGCGAATGAGCTGTTGCAGGCGGCTGGCGGGTTTCATCGTCTTCCAGTCGATTTCTTCGGCTTTCTCCTTGCCAAAGACGAACCACGGGAACTCTTCGGAAGGCTTCTGCTCCAAAAGTTTTCCGAGGCTCTGGAAATGCACGAAGTTGCTGTTCGGCAGCTTTTGGGCGAACAGCGGATTCAGCAGCCAGGAATGACAGGCTGCATAGCGGGGCCGCAAGTCGGAAAAATGCTTTTTCATCATTGCCATAGAGTTGTCCACTTCTTGTGGGTCAAGCGGGTAGCCGCCAGGGATATGAATGGCAATGACAGGGTCTCCGGGCTGGATGTTCGGCAGTTCTTCCGGCGGAATAAAATCCAGCGGCGCGTGCAGCACCTCGTATTCCAGACGACCCAGCCGCACGACTTCTCCATTGACTTCCCGGTGGATCCATCCGCAGGAACGCGCCCAGATGCCGAGCCGGCCATCGTGCCCCGCCCGGTAGGAGTCGCTCATTCCGCGCATCCAGGTGGCGGTGAGGCGGTTGGGTAAGTATGGGATGGCTCCCATCGCGACCATGAGTTGGAAAAGTCCGCTGAGGTTTCCCAACAGCTTGTCGGGATTGCCGGTATGCGCATCTGCCCCATGTACGATGACATGTTGCAGGAAATAGTTGCCCCACAAGCGCAAGGCGAGATTTTTTCGGGCGATGAACTCGATCTGTTCAAAGTCGTGGTGTAGTTCAGGGGTGACAGTCCCGCCAATCCATTGCCAGCGTGCTTCGGCGACCTTCGCAGTCAGGAAATCGGGGAAAGGTTCGCGAAGAAGACCGACATTCCAGCCGTTCGCAGTGTCAGCCATCAATGTCACACCAAGTTCCTGCGCGACGGATTCCAGGGAGGGAAGGGCGGTGCCCAATTCCACGCGGGGGACCAGGGCAGTGCCCATTGGACCGAAGGTCACCTTGACTTCGTGGACAATGCCATGCATTTCGGTGCGGAAGAAGTTTGCCACGCCATCGCGGTCTCCAATCATGCACCATGTCGTGTTGTCGGCGAGGAGATTCTGGGGTGCGGTGATGTCGCCGGAGACGTGCGTGACCTCCGTGGGGAGAAGGTCAACTTTGCCGTTGCCAATTACCCTGGCATAGACTATGCCAAGGCCGTTGTGTCCAGTGGAACGGATGCGCAGGTCGCTGATGCTTGGCAAATCAAGCGGGATGTCCATCGTGAAAAACGGCCGCTCGCCGTCGTCACCTGGCTTGGGCAGACCTTGATAGACGACACGGAAGTCGTCGGCAAGAGATTTCCGCACTGCCAATTCGATGCGCTGGACGCCGTGCCAGTCGGGAAGCACCATGCGGAGTTCAAGGCGGCTCTGCATGGTAGTGGCACGAGTCAGCGTGGCGTCAATGGCCGCTTGTGCGTCATTCAGAAGGGCGTCCAATTTTGGGCGCGGGAGTCCAGGTCGCAGTCGGTTCCATTGTTCGAGGCGGAGCTGGCCGTATATTTGCCAATGTGCCTTGATGTTGTCGGCGCTTTCTGGTGGAGCCAGTCGGCGTATCAGTCGGCTCATCCAAGCCATGGTCTCCTGAAGAAGCTGGCGTTTTTTGACATGCAGGAGCATGTCTTCGAGGATGTCGTTGGCGAGTTCGGAACGCCCGGTTCCCGAAAGAGTAGTCAAAATATCCTCTAATAGAAGGAGTTGCGTGTCAAAGGTGTCCGTGAGCTGATTGGGGCGTCGCAGGAAGCCGCCACTTTTGGCGTTGGCGAAGGGCAGGTCGGTGATTCGCGGAAGTGAATAAAAAGTCTGAAATGCATGAATTTGCGCGGATGTCGGGTTCGCCAGAATCGTCTTGGCGAGATATTCGGCGCATGCGTCAGCGGTGGCTCCTTGCCAGGCAAGAGGCGCGGCGGCGACCAGAGGTAGATAGGCGTGCATAAAGTCGTCCCCGTGGCACCAGGCGGTCAAGTCGAGGCCGACGTTGGGGTAGTTTTTGGCATAGTCGAAATACGTGACCAAGTTTTGCCAGCGCAGCTCGCGAGGGGAGACATGCACCTGGAGGCCATCTGCCTGGTATTGCTGCAAGCTGTTGCGCAGGACTCGGTTGCCGAATTTCCCATTTTTGTTGTCCACCACCGGGTCATACTCCCAGTCCACCAATTCGAGCGCCTTTGGGAGGTGCGGGAGCAGTTCGGGGAAGAACTCGAACATGTCGTCCCAGATGAGCATCCGGCACGGGAAACGCCGCTGGACCAATTCGACAAGCCATTCGAGGTGCTTGAGGAAAATCTCTGGACGCGTTTCGCCGTGGGCAAGGCGTTCGCGGCAGCGCGGGCAGGAGGCGAGGTGGAAAAGTTCGTCGTAGCCGAAATGCACGACGGGCGAATCGAAGAGCGGAAGCGTCTGTTCCAGGAAGGTTTCAATGAGCCGGAGGGTTTCTGGGTGGCTGAGGCATAGCTCGCTGTTCGCCTCCTGTAAGTGTGCGAAATTGGGCTGAGCGAGCAACTTGTCCGCATGACCGGCCAACTCGAGTGCGGGGATGACTAGGATGCCTTTCTCACGGCCGTAGGCGGCAATTTCGCGAACCTCTTCCGGCGAGTAGGATTCGTTCTCCGGCTGGAAGTCCACCACGGGCACACGGATGCTCATCTCGACATAGAAATACAACGCATTGTAACCGTGTCGCGCCAGAAAATCAATAAATGCTTTGACGAAGGCGACGGGTTCTTTTTGGCGCGCGACATCCAATTGTGCACCGATGATGGGAGAAAGGCGTGAGGTCATCATGACAAATGTCCGAGGGGATAAACGAACGGGAAATGCAATTAATATAGGCTTTGTTGGAAGGGTTTTGGCCTGCTCGCCTTGAAAAATCGGTTTTGCGGGCTATGTTATAGACATTTACAAAAGCGTCTCCATCGTCTAGTGGTTAGGACATCAGGTTTTCATCCTGGTAACAGCAGTTCGACTCTGCTTGGAGATGCCAAATTATTGAAGGTCTGATGCGTTTTCTTCTCCTTTTTCCGCATCAGGCCTTTTTTGTGTCTGGTCAGCGGCTTCTTCCCCACGATATCGAGTGCCGTGTCGGCCGCCGAATGTCGACAACTTCAAATTACACCATAATTTATACCTGGATCCGTGAATTGCGGGTGGATGTACTGCCGGCGCCCTTGCTGACAGAACTGCATTGTGCTGGTGCCCCCGCCAGCACAGAGTAAAATTCAAGATTTAGGTTATAAAATAGACTGAAAATCTCATAATTTCACATAAAGTATTATAAAAAATATATGCAAAAATAAATTTGCTATATAAACTTGAAAAAACGGCAACAGGTTATAAATTAGGGGTGCTGACGGCAGGGTGCCGAATGCGTCATTGGTCGTAGCCCAGGTCCCGAGAAGGTCGGGAAAGGAGGTGAAGGCTGATGAGTATTTGGATTGCAATCATCTCGATTGTCATCATCATCCGGATTAAGTTCCGCCGATAAAAAAAGGCAGGCATCCGGGTGAAACCGAATGCCTGCGTGTCCCGACGCGTTCGTGCGTTACTCGTCTCAACTGACCAGTGATGTAGCGACATGTGTCTCAACCACGCATGCCGCATAGGCATTTCTGCCGTCAGTCTTGAAACGATCCTTAATATGCCACAGATTTGTCGTTTTGCAAGCTCGACGCAAAAATAGGGCAATTCTATCGTCGCTTTGTTTCCCAAGATGGCACCTGGTTGAACTTTTTGTTTAAAGCTTAAGTCTTATGGCTTAAAGTTAGAATGCCTCGGCGAATTTCGCAAGTTTGGATAGAGTGAAATCTGGCTTGTAGCCTGGATCCGTGAATTGCGGGTGGATGAACTGCCGACGTCCCCGCCGACAGAAACTGCGTTGTGATGGTGTCCCGCCAGCACAGAGTAAAATTCACGGATTCAGGTTATATTATATTTGTTGAATAACCAAAATGTTTCCTGCGGTTGGCCACTTTGTCGTAGCATTGTCTTGTTTCTTTTGATGTCCGAAGAAAGTCTATCTCGATTGTCTCTTTTGCTTGGCGAGGATGCCGTGGGGCGTCTGCGCCAAAGTGCCTTCTTGGTCTGCGGGCTGGGCGGTGTCGGCTCCTGGGCCGCCGAGGCGTTGGCGCGATGCGGCGTCGGCGCACTCACGCTGGCGGACTTCGACACCGTGAAGATGAGCAACCTCAATCGCCAGCTCGTGGCACTCAACAGCACAGTTGGACGACTGAAGGCTGAGGTGATGGCAGAACGCCTCCGGGACATCCGCCCGGACCTCGAAATCGAACTTGTCACCGAACGCCTTTCCCCCGAAAATATCGCCGCGCTGCTGGACCGACGCGGACTCTGGAACGGCGTGCTCGACGCCATCGACGAGCGTCCTGCGAAGCTCGCGCTGCTGGAGGCATGTGTGCGACGTGGCATCCCCGTGGTCTCCAGCATGGGCGCTGCCAACAAGCTCTCGCCCGACCATATCACGGTCGCGGATATCTCCGAGACGGCCGGCTGCCCGTTTGCCAAATTGGTCCGCAAGGAATTGCGTCGTCGTGGCGTGGCGAATGGAGTGACCTGTGTCTATTCGCCGGAGCTGCCCGTCGAGACCATCGATGAGACTGCCGTCGAGGAGCTGCGCGAGGCGCCGGGGGCCAAGCGCCCGCTGGGCAGCATCGTCACCGTCACCGCGATATTTGGACTGCGCTGTGCGCAGGCGCTGATGGAACCGCTGGTGGACAGCGCCGGTCGCACGCACCGCGGCGGCTGGCATCCAGGAAAAGTCTAAATCAACGAAAGGATGCTTTGCTGTTCCCGGTAAGCCCGGCCTATGTTGGCAAGTCAAAGGCCTGAATCCATGAATTGTGGGTGGACGTACTGCCGGCGCCACGCCGACAGAAAATGCGTTGTGCTGGTGCCCCGCCAGCACAGAGTAAAACTCACGGGTTCAGGAAAGGGATTAATCCCGATCTTCCCCTTTGATTCGTTTCCATGCCTCCACGATATTCTTCACCAGTACCTGGCGCATGCCGCTCTCGGGAAGCGGCGACAGGATGCCGCGCGCTTCCAATGCTTCAATGACGGCGGAGGCCTTGTTGTAGCTGAGGCCGAGTTCCCTTTGAAGACAGGATATCGTCGGGCGGCAGTTGTCAAGGATGGCCTGGGTGGCCCTCAACAGCAGTTTCTGCTCTTCATTCAACGAGTGTTTCCCTGAATCTATCCATAACTCATCCAGGTGTTCCACTATGGCATCGGCAATTTTTTCAGCTGCAACACCAAGAGTATCGTCGTCATAGTCAACGTGCGCCAGCAGGATGTCGTAGAGCATCGCAAAGAGCTTATCCCGCGTCTCCAGCTTGGCGTAAGCTTTGTCGTCGAGGGCAGGTGTCGTCTTCGGCTCCCGCGTGTTGTACATG
>JAFXSU010000128.1 GCA_017525435.1 Victivallales bacterium | reverse complement strand
CGAAAATCCAGATGAACTGCCGAACGCCGGCGAGGTCCAAATCCGTGATCCGAGAGCGGGGGACCATTCCACTGGAAAAATGTTGGGAGCCCTGACCGACGCCAACCATCGTTGCATCGCCACCAGCGCCAACTCCGAACGCCCGATCGCCACGGGCAAACGCTCCATCGGACATATCATGAACCCCTGGACTGGCATGCCTGCCGACACCCTGGAGCAAGTGACCGCCGTCACTCCGCGCGGTGTGGACTCGGATGTATTTTCGACAGCGGTTTTCATCGCCGGCCCCGACCTCGCCCGAAAACTGGCGGCACAGTGCCCCGAAACCGGCTTCATTCTTCTTCCTCACGATGACATTCCCCAGGCTATCGGTTCCGCAACGCTCAAAACGGAATAGCCAGACCACAAAAAAAGCGACTCAAATGCCTATTCCTGAATCCATTGCATCCCTCTGCACCCTGCTGAAGAACTCCCGCAAGACCGTTGTGCTCACAGGCGCGGGTGTCTCCACGCTCTCAGGCATCCCTGACTTCCGTAGCGCAAATGGCCTCTACGCCCATGACTGGCATGGCATGCGCATCGAGGACATCCTCTCCTTGGAGGTATTCCGCGCTCACCCGGAATACTTCTATGCACTCAAGATTTTCATCCAACCCAATGACGCATACGCCCCCAGCATCGTCCATACCACGCTGGCAGAAATGCAGTCACGCGGTCTTGTCCAAGGCATCTTCACCCAAAACATCGACCGCCTGCATACCATCGCGGGCGCCACGGATGTCATCGAACTCCATGGCAGCGCACAGCGCAACCACTGCCTCAAATGCCACGCCATGTATCCCCTTGAAGCCATCCTGGAAACCGCAACAAAGGGCGAGGTCCCGCACTGCCCGAAATGCGGCGGCGTCATCAAGCCGGATATCGTCTTCTACGGCGAGAATCTCGTGGCCGAGGATCTTGACCGCGCCTTCAACGACTTTGCACACGCCGACTTGGCGCTTGTTCTAGGAACCAGTCTTGTGGTCTATCCCGTGGCCGCATTGCCAGAAGAGACCATCCGCCATGGGGGAAAAATCGTGATTGTCAATGCACAGCCCACTCCGCTGGACCGCTATGCCGAACTGACCTTCACCGATTTGGCAAGCACCTTCCAGGCACTTCACGATTGGCTGGCCGCCACACAGGAATAATTGCCTTGTCGCTGGAAAAAACGGCAAAAAGAGATTATATTATACTGTTTACTTATCTTCTTCACTTTCGAAAACACCATAAATTCTGGAGATAACACAATGGCAACCAGTACCTTCCGTAACAAAAACAAGGTCCGTCCCCGCAAGACTGGCGCTGCCAAGCGCCGCCGTTGCCTGGTTCAGCGCCGACGCCTGATCGCACTGGGCATGGACGAGGCTGTCGTCGAGAAGATGCCGATCGACCAGCTTCGCGCCAAATTGAAGGAGCCCAAGAAGCTCCAGCGTGCCCTGGCGAAGGAAAAGGCCAAGGCTGAAGCGGCTGAAGCATAATTCAGTCACCGCCAAAGCGGTTTCCAAAAGCACGGGGTCACATGCGGATTCCGTGCTTTTTTGTTTCGCATTCACTGCAATTCCCATTCCGTCTTTCCTGCGAATGTTGTGCCCCAAATGCCATTCCGTCGAGGACAAGGTGATTGACACCCGTGTCATGAACAACGGCGAAACCATTCGCCGTCGCCGCCAGTGCCTCAACTGCAACTTCCGCTTCACCACCCACGAAACAATCATCCCCGTCAACATCACCACCATCATCAAACGTGATGGGCGGCGCGAGGAGTTCAACCCCAACAAGTTGCGCGAGGGAATTCGCCTGGCATGCTGGAAACGCAACATCAGCACGGAAATCCTCGATGGAATCGTCGGGGACATCACAATCCGACTCACCCTCCTGCCTCAGGATGAAATTCGCACCAGCGTCATTGGTGAAATGGTCATGGACGCACTGAAGAAAATCGACGAGGTCGCATACGTGCGGTTTGCCTCGGTCTATCGACATTTCAAAGACGCAGACGCCTTCGTGAAGGAAATCACACGCGAATTGCATTCCGAAGATGGCGGCGACACTTCCACAACGCCCCCTGCTGACCAGGCGGAATGATTCGTTTCCAGCCACATACTCTGCTGATTTATGACCCCGTGACCCAGACGGAAAGCCCGCTGGATCAGGAGGCACTCCAGACACGCCTGGAACATGCATTTGCATCATCTGGCAGAACAGACCAAGTTCTCCTGGAGACTATCTTGGAAACGCTGTTGCATCGTCTGGACCAGCCAGAAGTCCCGCCACCCCGCACAACAATGGCGGAGCTGACGCGGATGCTCTCGCAAACGCTTCAGGACCTCGGGCAGCCCGAGGTCGCCCAGGCTCTCACCTGTTCGCACGGAAGCGCAAAATGCGATTCCGCTGTTCAGCCCTCCCCCGCACATGCAGCCAAACTCCCCGCGCTGTTACAGAAAACACGGTATATTGCGGCGGACGGCTGGAATCTATCGCTGACTCCGGAACTTCAGATTTTGCTCCAAAAACGCGTCCTTTCCCTGCGCCCACTCTCCGAACTCCAGAGGATGGTCACTGTGGAATGTCGCCCCAGCCGCCTCTACGACCTCCCGGTCAGCCCACGTACGGAATTGGAACTGCACCTTCTGCTTCCGCAACTGGCACAGCAGACCGTCGATGTGATTCGCATGATGCAGGATGCGGTTCTGACACGTTGGGATTTGCCAGCGGAACATGTCGCGCAGATTCATGTGCAAGAAATGAATGCGCTGGTGCAAGTCTCATGCCCCAGCCGAACCGTCAAGGCAAGACAGCAATTCGACGAACAGCTCCGTATCGAATTTGAGTCGGCATTACGACAAGTGGCGACCTTCCCATTGCTCATCGATTTCTGTGAATAACAACTTAGCTGTTTAATAACAAATAAGTTAATTATATTTTATGCAATTTTCATTCCCGCCAGCCTCGTTGCGTGAGTTCGACCGCCAAATGGCCGCCGCAGGCAATGGTGGCTTGGAAACCTTGATGTGCCACGCCGGCCGACGAGTCGCCGAGGCTGCGGAAGAAATTCGCCAAGCCCGTGGCGATCGGAAATGCGCAGTGCTTCTTGTCGGCAAGGGAAACAATGGCGGAGACGCCTTGGTTGCAGCCAGATTGCTCCATGCGGATGACTGGAAGCTTCAAGTGGTATTGGTTTGCCTCCCGCACGAACTTCCCGAACTTCCCAAGAGCATGTTCGCACTGCTTCCGGAAGCCATTCGCCAATCCGCTGTCATTGCGGATGCAAAGCAGCAACTGATTGACACGAAAGATACTATCATTATTGACGGTCTTCTTGGCACTGGTTTCAATGGTCAAATGCCCCGCGAGCCTCTTGCCACGCTAATCCACGTGGCAAACGATTCGCGCCGCCCCATTCTTGCCATCGACATCCCCTCCGGACTCAACGGAGAAACCGGCGAAGCCGAACTTTGCATCCGAGCCACTGCAACCGTCTGCCTGTGCGCAGTGAAAACCGGCTTGCTGGTCAACCAAGGCATAGCTTCTGCCGGACGGCTCATCGTGGCACCGCTTCCAGGACAGGATCTCCTTGCCACCCTGCCCCACGGCCCCGCCGTCTTCGGAAACGCAGAGGCCCGTGAACTGGTTCCGCAAATCGCCTTCGACACGCATAAATTCAAGCGCGGTGCCGTGGCAGTGATCGGCGGCTCCCGTCAATACGGCGGCGCCCCACTCTTGGCTGGCACCGCCGCGCTTCATGCGGGTGCGGGACTGGTCCAAGTCTTGCTCCCCGCCAAATGCGAACCATCCTGTTCCTATCCCAAGGCACTCATTGTCCAACGTCTTTCAGACACAGACGATGGTGTTCTTTCCGCCGATTCTCTCTCCGCATTGACAGACGCCCTCGACCGTGCCACCGCTCTGGCGGTTGGTCCAGGACTGACCAGAAGTCCCGCCGTCCTACCCGTTCTCGCCGAACTATTCGGCATGGGGAAACCGCTGGTGGTGGACGCCGATGCGCTGAACCTCCTGTCAAGTTGCCCTGCCTTGTTGACGCAAAACCACGCCACCGAAATCGTCCTCACCCCGCACGCGGGGGAATTCGCTCGCTTGCAGGCTGCGTTCGAACTGAAGGCAACGGGTGATCGTGCGAAAGACGCCGTTGCATTGGCAAAACGCACTCGTTGTGTGGTGCTCCTCAAGGGCGCACGCACCATCATTGCCGCCCCGGACGGCTCATATTCCTATAATCTAAGTGGTTGCCCCGCACTGGCAACCGCCGGTTCCGGCGATGTCCTCACCGGAGTAATCGCGGCTTTGCTGGCCAATGGTCTGCGACCATACGATGCGGCACGGCTTGGTGCCTGGCTTCACGGTGCCGCCGCCGAACACGCCACTCGTCCCGGTGCCCCGCTCGGTCTCATTGCCGACGACCTTCCACGCCTCGTGGGAACCACCTTGGCAGACCTGTATTGACTACAACAGGGGGTTCGGGGGTTTTCCCCGTAAGGGGTTCGGGGGCAGCGCCCCCGTAGAATTTGTAGGTCAATATTCCCCGCTATTTAATTATAGCTGAGTCTCGGTGGTTCCCCCAAGGAATTTCGGGAAACTCTTGCCGATCTTGCGCCAGTGGGCATATTCAGCAGTGGCAGTGAAAAGCGCATCACCGGAAGAGTTTAGCGCGGTCTCCACGGAATCCTGCACAACGCCGATGATAAACCCAACGCCGACAACCTGCATCGCCACATCCTGCGAGATACCGAAAAGCGAACATGCCATCGGGATGAGCAACAGCGACCCGCCCGCCACACCGGAAGCTCCGCACGCCGCAACTGTCCCCAGCACGGAAAGCAACAATGCCTGCCCCGGACTCATCTTCACGCCCGTGGTATAGGCGGCGGCCAAAGTCATTACGGTGATGGTAACCGCCGCACCGTCCATGTTAATCGTTGCTCCAAGCGGAATGGACACGGAGTAGAAGTCCTTGTCCAGCCCCAGACGTTCGCAAAGCCGCATATTGACGGGGATGTTCGCGGCGGAAGAGCGGGTGAAAAAGGCGGTGATGGCACTTTCGCGCAGACACCGGAAGACCAGCGGATAGGGATTGCGACGCAAAATGACAAAGACCAGCAACGGATTCAGAATGAGCGAGGTGACAAGCATGCACCCGACCAGAACGAGCAATAGCTTTCCATAGTCGGCGAAAATAGCCATGCCGCTTGTGGAGACACTGCTGAAGACCAGTCCCAGAATGCCAAAAGGAGCCAGGCTGATAATCCAGGCAACTACCTGGGTGACAATGTCGGAAAGTTCGCCCAGCATTGTCTTGGTCTGCTCGGAGGCAAATTTCTTGGCCAAGACGCCAATGACGATCGCCCAGAAAAGAATCGCCATGTAGTTCGCATCCGCAATGGCTTGCATCGGGTTGGACACCATTCCGAGCAACTGGCCTTCCAAGACTTCCCATACGCCACTGGGGGCTTTTTCTGCCACGGCGTTCCCTTCAAGAGTAATACGCACCGGAAAGATAAAACATGCAACGAGCGCAACCAACGCAGCCAGAAAGGTCGAGAGGAGATATTCGAAAATGACAAAGCCGAAGCGACGATCGAAACCTCCGCCGCTACGAGAAAGGGAGGCAATGACCAAGACAAAGACCAGGGCCGGCGCAATCGCCTTGAGACCGCCTACAAATAGGCTGCCAAGAATGCCAATCCAGGTTGCGCCTGGAACCAGCAGCCCCAGCAGGGTGCCGACAACCAGACCAATGATAATGCGCTGTGCAAGGCTCAGACGGGGAAACTTCAGTTTTGCGAAAGACATGATGACAAGATTCAGGTAGAAAAACAGCCGCCAAGGAACAGCGGCCTTCGGTTCGTGCTGTCAATATACCCCCTAAAATGCAACATGCACGCTTTGAAACAGATTTCGGCTAGTTCAAAACCATAAAGGTGGAAAATGTAAATCCCAACCATTTTGATGAGAAACCTGAGACCGCAGTGTATATGCGAGGTGGTATCACCGAACAAAGCGGCTGGAGGAACGCCATGCGTGGGAACGCCCCGCTTCATCTTGCCAACGCACTTCCCAACGATAGTAGCCCCGTTGTTCCGGCACAAACTCCAACCGCAAGGCGCCATTCGGCAAACGCATTGCCCTACCCGGCCATTTCGGCATGGGGATGCCATTATGCAATAAACTGATTTTCAAAGAGTTGTTTGAAACATCGTCAGCGCCAGACGGCCAGCGGACAACGCAACGGACGCGATCGCCGCGAAGCCAAAATCGCAGTAGTCGCCAAGGGAATTTTCGTGGGGGCTTTGCCCAAGTTGCTTGAAGTCGCGGCTCGTTGCCCAAAGGGGCTTCTGCTGGCTCCGATATGACCTTATCATGCAACACCGGCAACCAGTTGTCGGCAAACTCCGGACGCAACTGGAAGGTAACAAAGCCGTCCGCCCCGCATTTGCGTGCATCCGCAATCTGCGCCACCAGTTCGTCGGGTGTAGGAGTCATATAATTGGCCAGACCAGTATAGATGGGGACTCGCCCATCCACAATGCGGAGTTGCTGACGCAACCAGGCACCCGCCTCCCAGACGTCTTTGCTGTAGTTCATTGGGCACAGCGCATCGACGATGCCCTCCGTCACCCAGACCTCGGCATCCTGAGCAATGCCCTCGCGTGCGCCAGGCCAGTAGCCATAGACCGCCGCCGTGAGCTGAAGCTCTGGTCGAAGCGGCTTAACCGCATCATGGATCATCCGCACCAGCGCAGTGATCGTGTCTCTCCGCCATTGCCGAAACGCATCAAAATCCCTTCCGCCGACCTGACAGTCTTCCGGCCAATGCTCGACCGAGCGCCCTAACGACTGCTCGAATGCCTCACGTGCAGAGGGGCTGAAGTCGTATTTGCTTCCAGGGTAGCGAATATAGTCCAAATGCAGACCGTCCACGGGATAACGGCTGACCACCTCGGTTGCCAAGTCCCTTAGCAAGTTTTGATTTGCAGGCAGATGGGGAGCCAGATAGGTGGATTTTTCGCCAGAAGAATCCAATTGCAGACGACCTTCCTCTTCCAATTGAAGTTTCACATGCTCTGGCGTACGGTGGCCAAGATTGCACACGACAATCCAGACATGCAGTTGTACGCCGTATTTCCGGCAGGCGTCCAGGCATTCCTGAAGACGGTCGTGGCAATTGCCATCAGAATCATACAGGCTGGGATGTGGTTCCACCACGCTGCTCGGATAGTCCGCACAACCTGCCCAGACAAAATTGGCGAAAAGCGCATTGTAGCCATTCTCTGCGAGCGCTTTGACTGTCGCATCCCATCCGCGTTTGTCCTCAATGCCTGACGGTGAATGGATCCATGCGCCACGCATTTCGCCTGCCATCAGCCCGCATGAACACCATGATAATATAAAAAAAATTATACTTAACTTTATCATTATAAATAATTTATCATTATTAAAACACGATTTTCACAATCGGAACAGTCGTCGCCAGCGTCTCTGCATCTAGCCCGAATACATGCAAGTCCTTGCGTCCCAAGAGGGCATGTGATGGCATGACCGCCAATTCCGCATTGAGCGTCTGCCCGTTGTTAAGAAGTGATACCGTCTTGGGCATCTGTTCGCATGGCAACTCGAATCCGGAAGCCAGCAGTCCATCGGGGAAATGCACATAGAGCGTCCCGTCCGTTTTTCGGGTAAAGATTGCGCCACCGCTGGTCTCATCGAATGCAAACGGTTCCGCATCAAACGATTCCTTCACAGCTTTGAACCACTTGCCAACCTTTTGGAGAACATCGGTGGCCTCGGCGGGAATCGTGCCATCCGACTTTGGACCGACATTCAGCAGGAAATTACCACCACGCGAAAGAATCTTGTCGATGTTTCGTTCAAGTGCCACCGGTGTATAATAGTCTTCGTTTGTTCGGTATCCCCACGAGCATCGCCCCACCGAGTCGCATGCCTCAGTTGGATGTGTAAAGCCCGTTCCCGGAGGAATTTCCCGCTCCGGAGTCGAATAGTCACCTGGACCATATCCACGATCATTGATGAGGCATCCCGGCTGGAGACGCCGAATGGTCTCATTGAGTTGCGGGAAATTCATCTCCTGCGGGATGTCCCAGAAGAACTCCGAGATTTCACCATAATTAGAACATAACTCAACTACTTGCTGTTGAACAAAATCGATGTATTTTAGCAAGTCCGGCCGGTCGCCTGGGTTGGGCTGCGGCAATTGGTGGTGACGCCCGAAATTCAGCGAATTGGGATGATGCCAATCCGGACAGGAATAGTAGAGTCCCAAACGGATGCCCCGCCGGTGACAGGCCTCTGCCAGTATTGCCAGAACATCTTGATGATAGGGAGTATTGATAATATTGTAATCCGTTTGCTTCGTGTCCCACATGCAGAAACCGTCGTGGTGCTTTGCAGTGAAACAGAGGTAGCTCATGCCAGCGGACTCGCAGAGATCCAGCCATTCGTCCGGATTGAAATGCACGGGGTTGAAACGCTCCGCCAAACGAACATACTCCGCCTTCGGGACAGCACGGCGCCACTGCAATTGTTCGTGCCAGCCCTCCACGGAATAGATGCCCCAGTGGACAAACATCCCCAGGCGTTCCTGAAAAAACCAATCCCGCTGATCGTGAAATCGAAAAATCATAAGAAGAAATCCAAACTATCGACTTGGCTTTTGCATAATATATCTCCGAAATCAGGCTAGACCGACTAACTCGGCTAGATTGGCTACATCGGCTAGTCCGGCTACATCGGCTAGTCCGGCTACATCGGCTAGTCCGGCTAGGCTGGCTAGTCCGGCTAGATTCATCTTTTTTTCATCGGCAGAGCACTGGCAATGAAAAAACCGCTCTATATTATGGTATTGTATTCTATCCAACTCTGTTACGCAACCGAACCATCAAAGGGAGAGCTTTCGCATGAGATTGTCATTTTCCGTATTGCTGGCCGTGTTCCTGGGTAGCCTTTTTGCCGCCGAACTGCCATTCGACTATCAGAGCACCCTTCTGGAAGAGACTCCGAACTACCGCGTCTATCACGTGACCTATGATTCGCCGGAGGCACCTTTCTGGGAAGAGGCCAAGCAAGTCAAGGCATTCTATTTCGAACCAAAAAATCTGCCGGAAGGCGGTGTACCCGCCGTGTTGTGCATGCACATCTTGGGCGGTGGCGGACACCTCACGCGTTTCATCGCAGGCTACTTCGCTGAACACGGCATGCCCGCGCTAATGCCACAGATGCCACTTTTCCTCGAACGGAAACCCGCCGGAGGCTTCTCAAGACTCCTCCAAAAAGACGGAATCCGATATCTCATCGACGCCTTCCGCGCCGTCCCCGGCGACGTCAAGCGAAGCGTGGACTTCCTCGCCTCACGCCCTGGAGTTGACCCTTCCCGACTGAATCTCATCGGCACCAGTCTGGGTGGCATCCTCGGAGTCTCTACAGTCGCACATGACCCAAGGCTGGACAAGGCGGTCTTCCTGCTGGCCGGCGGGAATCTCCAGACCATCTTGCAAGGCGACAACCGCGAGGTTACGCCCATT
>JAFXSU010000127.1 GCA_017525435.1 Victivallales bacterium | reverse complement strand
GATAGTGCTTGGTCAAAATCTCCCGCGCATTGGGGTAGCCTTCGGGAACCCGCATGGTCTCCTGGTTGACAACGCCGGGCACCCACGCGGTCGGTTGTGGCGTCGGGAGCGCGGCTGTTTCTTCCACAGGTGTGGGAGGGACGTCTTCGGCATCCTTCCGAGGAGATTGCTCCAGTTCATCCAGCTGATTCAGGCGTTTCTCGAATTGCTCCGCAGCCGCTTCAGCCTCGCGGGAAACTTCCTCAAGATGGGCTATGTCATAGTCGCAATCCGCTAGGAAATCCGAGCCGTCGAAAGACGTTTCGCCGGGGAAATGGAGGGCGTCGTCCTCCAAGTAGAGGTCGTCGTAGTCAAGCGCACGGACCTCCTGCAGACACGGGCAGCGGCTGGACAGCTCGGGCTGAAAATGCAGGAGACCTGCCCAGACTGCGGGCGTAAACTCCTGCCAGCGGTCGAAGCGGTCAGCCAGTTCGGGACGATGACACAATAGATATGCCCAGGCGCGGGCGGGGACCTTCTCCGGGAAAGAACATTTCTCGAAATAGCGCGGGAGGTACTTGAAAAACATCCACCACTCCATCGGAGAAAATCGCTCCCACGGGCAGTACTTTTCGTATTCGATATGCCCTGACAGCAACTTCGCCCAGAGTTTGCTGTCGGTGCAATGCCTGGCCTGGCGCCAGTCGAAGCGCTGAGCGAACTGCGGATGCGCGGCAATCAGCTCCAGCCACTTGCCCACGAGGAGCTCCGCTTCAAAGCCCTCCGTGGGCGCACTCTCCCACGGGACCTCCGTGGCGCGTTCCGGCTCGTCAATCAAGCAGTCCAGCCATTCTTCGAAAGTCTGTGGATCGTGATGCCTGTCGTCGTGCAGGTCGAAAAAATTCATGTCAGTCCTTGGTGGGGTTGATGGTGGATGGGGGCTTGCGGTCGGCGCCTGGCTGTGTAGCGCAAATGATTGGCGGAATGGTAATCTTGCTCAACAGCCAGAACAACAGTCTTTCCCGCAGATTTCTGGGCTTGGGCGGGGGTGTGGGAAAACATCCGGCGGCGTTCGACATGGCAGAGATGGCCTGCTAGTGGATGAGGTTTGGCGGTTCTTTTGGTTCGTCCGGTTCTGGCTTATCACCGGTAAACAATTTCCAAGGAGCCAGCAGAATCTTCATCCACTTGGGTGGTCCTTCCCAACAAGTATCTTTCTTCGATGCAGGCACGGCCTCCGTGCCATTGCAGTTGTGGTTTTCATTTTCCATGGTTACTTTCCTCAATGGGATTGCCTTGCACGCATCGTGTGTTTTGCGGGATTCGCAGATAAAATACCCCCTTACCCCTGCCAAAACATGTCAGGAGCGACGGTGGAATCGGATTATTTTTTACCGAAGGTGTGGCAGTCTGAGCAATAGATAACAGGATTGTTTCTTCCGCCGCAGGAGAGAAAGGAACTTACTTTTTCTCGATTATGACTTCACCGCTGTCGCCTGGCCCCTTCATGTGGACATTGTACCCTTTCAAAAGACCTACCAAGGCTAAGGCGGTTGTACATCCAAGAGTGCAAATAGCGACAATTGCGCCAGTGCTTAGTCCGGTGGTAGTTGTTGCAGTAGCTGCAAGTGCCTTAATTGCAACTGGGGCGGCTGTTCCTCACGTCAAGATGGAAGCGCCTAATGCTGCAACGGCACTTCCTCCAAGAATAAACATTGAGGCTTTGGAAATTTTCTTCGTTTTATGCAAAGCCAGAACATGCTTCGCCAAGTCCGCATCCGCAACGATGATTTTGTCAACTTTGTTCTTCAACGCATCGTGCAGTTCTTCTTTCGTTTTGACAGTTCGCTGAGTCATTTTTGTGGAGTGTTCGAATTGAATCGCTATTGAATTAATATTAACCTTGTTTATGTTTATGACTGATTCCTCGTATTATCCACTACTTTCATTGTAATCTTGAAAAAACCAACGGCTGCAGCAGCTGAAGCAAGACCAATGCCTATCCAAAAGGAAGGATTTTTTACATTTTCCTTTATGACTTCTTTGCACATTTCTACAATCTCTTGAAGACTGTAGCCAGTTTTCACGTGCAACTCTTCCATGGCAGCCTGGTCCTGCAAAAGTGTTTGGGCATTATTTTTCAGATTTTCTCGAAGTTCTGGGGAAAGCTCACTAAATTCCATAATTGATTCTCCTATGTTGTGAAGTTGGGGCAAAGTAAAACGGATTTCTTAGTTACATATTGTATACGCTTGAAATAATAAAACCTATCAGGGGGAAATGGTAAAATTACGAGAAACTTTCCAAAAGAGCCGAGAGCCGAGTCCCTCGAGTCCCACCTAGTCGAACCAGTGGCAACGCGGCTACTGCCGGCAAATGCGTTGGGAGAGCCGAGTCCCTCGAGTCCCACCTAGTCGAACCGTTATATCCTAATTAAGTATATAATTTCTATATTTTCCGTGAAAATGCAGAAAAAACACATTATGACCTACCGAGGAGCACTCCTCCATTTCATGTCGGTAGAACGCCGATGCTATGCAAACTCAAACATCACTCCTCGAATTTAAACCACTGATCGGGGAAGCGCTGGAGCATCTGCGTCAATTCGGATGCATAGAACTCCATTCCGGGGTGGAGATCTTCGGGTTTCAGGCGTCGTCCAGGAATATCCGGTGGAAAAAATGGCTTGCTGAATCGGCAGACAATTTTCAGCGGACTCCATTGCAGTCCAACGAGAAAGACAATTACTGGCGCATGCATCCGCGCGCCCAGCAACCAAGGCGAGGTCAGAAGATTCAGCGTGCCTTTGCCAACGGCAACGGCTGTCGCATTCGCATCGGACGCGCGGTCCCCCATCATGCCGACCATCTCGTTGCGGGACAAGGCCGCCATCGCCTCGACCAGCCCTCCTGCGACGGCTTGGTTTTGAGCAATCTCCGCGACCTGTCCCTCTTCGGCACGCACCGTCTGAAATTTGTCCAGCGTGGCTTTTTGGTCCGGGTGATCCAGAAATGTAATGCTTCGGTGAATCAGATGGCTGTTGATAAAGGCGGCCTGCCACGCACCGAAATGGGAACTAACCACCACCACCGGCTGGTCGCCGCTTTGGATGTAAGGCAGGGCCTCTGGGTGGTTTTCGGTGACAACGGGAATCTCCTTGCCAGTTGCCGACAAGTAGTTGGCCAGCAGGATGACGCGTCCTTGATTGGCAAAGAGTCGCCAGGTATGCCAAAAACGCACGAGAACCGAAGCCTCGGGATACATGCATTCCAGCACTGGGCGAGCACGACGGCACGCAGTGCGGTCGAAGAGCGCATAGAAGAAGGTCACCGGCCAGAGAAATGCCCCCGCAATCCGCACGCCAAAACACTTCAGCAGGATGCGGAAGAACATAAACCCCAAGGCATTGCCCCGCGTGGCACTGAGCAATTCTTTCGAATTATCCATATCGTTATGAGTCATTTATTATATTTTTACGGGCAATCCAGGAACTCAACAAAAAGACGACCATTCCCGTAATCACGGCAAAAATCGGCGCCAGAAGCAAACTGCCAACCAGCCAGTCCCAGAAACGCAGATGAAGTTCTTTGACGGCAGTCTGGAGGGAGATTTCCGTCAGGAACCGGCCATGTTGCAAGTAGTAGCCGGCTTCAATGCAAAGAAACGGCGAGAGTGGCGGGGCAAAGAGGTGCTGGATGCTAAAGGCCATCACCTGATTCAGGTGCAATCGAGCCGCCACATAGAGGATAACCACGGTGTGCAACCCGAAAATCGGCAGAACCGCGATAAAAGTCCCCACAGCAGCGGCGGCGGCCAACCCGCCTGGGGTAACATGCTGGCTGGCGAGTTCCTTGAGCGATCGCAGTGGATGTCTCAGCAACGGAAGCACTTGTGGGCAAGGTTTCGGGGCTTGGACAACCCATTTGGCAGGGCAAGGCACCATGCGCCGACACACCAGCCACGCATGGGTGAAGATAAGTCGCAGATTGTCGCGCAGTTTGTCAAAATGGCTAATGCGTTTTTTTGGATAAAATACTTGAATGGGAAGATCTTGCAACTTGATTCCTCCCCAGGTGGCACGGGCTAGGACCTCGGCCTCGAAAGCATATCGACGTGCCCGACAGCCAAGTTTCAGCGTGGCCTCGACCGGATAGGCGCGGAAGCCACTCTGACAATCATCGCATGACTCGCCTGTCTCCATTCGCAACCAAAAATTGGCAAAGGAACGCCCGAAACGACTGGAGGCGGGGACATTCTCTTGAAATTCGCGGCATCCGATGAAAAGCGTCTCCTGCGAGGCAGACTGGATGGCTTGGATGAACTTCGGGAGGTCCTCCGGGAAATGCTGTCCATCGGCATCCAGAGTAATGAGATAATCAATTTGTTCCGCAGATGCAGATTGGAGTGCAGTGAGTATCGCCGCGCCTTTGCCAAGGTTTGTTGAATGGCGCAGCAACCGCACACCGAATTTCTCCAAGGCACGGAAATGGCGTGGCTTCAAGTCGGTGCTGCCATCATCCACTACCACGACCGGCAGATATTCCACCGCTCGCGCAACAACCCTCAGCAGGGTTTTAGCATGATTATAAGTAGGAATGGCACACCAGATTTTCATGAAAAAACATATTTCGCCTTGAGCGGAGAACCATAAGACCATACCACCAAATCGCACTGCGGACAAAGTGGAGAGACCGTGACATCGCAAATGGACAGGATCGCAATTAGAATATAATTCACATACAAGTACACATTTGAATTTTACAGGGAAAAAGCTTCAGATGTGCATTCATGCACGGTTTTTACTTTATAGGCCGTTGTAGATTTCATCCGAGGCATTAACTTATTTCGGAATTCGTGAATTTAACTCTGTGCCGGCGGGACGTCGGCAGTACATCCACCCACAATTCACGGATTCAGGTTATTTCATGCTCGTTTCCGCACTACAGTTTATTTTCCGCCACAAGCGCTTCGCCTGGCTCGTCGCCTTTCTTGCCGTGCTGTGCGGTGGACTGGCGATGTATCGCGGTCACTACGGCACGCGCATCGACGGCGTCTTCCCCGAAGGCTCGGAGTCCGCGAACGCGATGGCGCTCCTCGCCGAAAGCGGACTCTCCAACCGCCTGCTGATCGACTGTGATTTCAGCCATTGCTCTGGGAAGATCGACAACCCTAATCGTTTTTATCTTGCGGAACTCGACCATGCCGTCGAGCGCCTGTCCGCGCTTCCAGGCGTGCGCGAGGTACGCTTCCGCACCCTTCCGGAGAACCTCGAAGACAACCTGGAGGCACTCCTCCCTGCGATTCCCCAGCTGCTCCCGCCTCCCGAAGTCACTCCTGAGCTTGCCGACGATATCGCACGCAACACGCTCAAGCAACTGATGATGCCCTCACCCGGCGCCTCCGCCATCCTGCGCAACGACCCATTCGGCCTGCGGAACCAGTTGCTTTTACGGCTAGAGGCACTGAGGCAAACCACGGGATTGAAATTCGACGACACGAAGCCATTCCTCTGCTCGCAGGATGGAACTCACGCGCTCATCGTGCTGGAACTCGACTTCCCCTACTCCGACTCCGTCGCCACGCGCCAGCTCATCTCGCAAATTCAGGAAATCTTTCCCGCTCCCCGAACGAAAGAGTATAACAAGGCTCAGGAGGAATTCAACAAGGCGTGGGGGGAATTCAATAGGGCGCGGGACACCAACAATGACCATGCATCGCCATGTCTGGCAGATATGTCTTTGCAGGAATCGCCAGCAGGGCAAAATGAGGCTGTGAATGCAGTTCAAATTCCACTGGCGCCTGCAACCCTGCCACCACCTTCCTGCAGGATTCATCTGGTCGGAGCGCATCTGCACACCATCGGCAACGAGGACACCATCCGACGCGACCTCGCCATCATCGGCATCCTCTCGCCGATTTTTCTGCTGGCACTCTTCCTGAAGGTCTTCCGTGGCGACTGGCGGTGCATCTGGATTCCCCTCATTCCCGCCGCCGCGACCGTGGTGGTCGCAGGACTGATGACAATGGTCGTCAACACCCTGCAATTCTTCGTGTTGGGACTTGGCGGGAGCATTCTGGGGCTGGCGGTGGACCAGGGCATCCATGTCTATATCGCATGCCGCGAGGAGAATCCGGAGCATCGCCTGGCACGGCTTGCCAAGCCCCTCGCCCTCGGCGCAGGAACCTCTATCGCCGTTTTCCTGCTGCTGCTCTTCACCCGCAGCCCCGCACTTCAGCAACTTGGAGTTCTGGCAGGCGGAGCACTCTCGCTCAGCCTCCTGACGTCATTCTTCCTGCTGCCGACGCTTCTAACACGGCGCATGCCGGACAAGATTCGAACACAGGACACGCCCATTCAAACGAGCCGCCCCCGTGGACTAGGGGTTTTCTTTGCCCCAATCAAACTCCCCGCGTCCATCATCGTCATTCTGACAATTCTGGCAACCGCACTCTCCTTTGTGCCCAAAATGACGACCTCCTTTCGGGTGGAAGCCCTGGATGGCATCCCTGAAAAAGTCCGCCTAGACGAATATGACTACCAGACCGCCTGGCAGCCCGCCCAGCCCAACTTGCTGCTGCTCCGCGACCCCGACGGCTCTCAGACGCCACGGCTGCATGTCGTCCTCGCCAAATACCGTCCCGTATCGCCCCAGACCTTCTGGCCAGACGAATCCACCCGCGCCGAAAACCTCGCGGCCTGGCAAAATGCCCCCCTGGACACCTGGGAGGAACTCCTTGATTCCGCCGCCATCGCCCGTGGGCTCCCCAAGGGCTTCTTCCAGCCTTTCTTTGACAAAACACGACAGAACCTGACAACTCCAACATCCGAGCCACCCGGCTGGCTTGCCCAGGCCTATCATCAGCTTCGACGCAACGGCATTTCAAGCTTCTTTCTCGCCGAACCGCCGGAGAGTCCAGAGGCGTTGTCAGCATGCACGGATGGCTTTGATGCGGCCTACCTTGCACCGGAGGCCCTGCGTGCCATCCTCACGCATGACTTCGGGCGCCAGCTGAGCTGGCTTCTGGGTGCCGCCATTGTCATCATCCTCCTGCTGACCTGGCTCACCTTCCGCACCGTCAAAAAATTGCTTCTGGCGCTGCTGCCCGTCCTCCTCACCTTGCGGTGGCTCACCGCCATCTTCGCCTATTTCGACCATCCCATTACGCTGATGACCGCCATTGGCGGCGTTCTGCTGGTCGGTCTCGCCATCGACTACGGCGTATTCGCCGTGCAGCGGTTGGACGAGGGGAGCGGCTCCACCATCCCGCAGGCGATGCGCCTCTCGGCCCTCACGACTGTCTTCACCACGGGAATCCTGCTCTTTTCGGACCACCCTGTGCTCTTCGACCTCGGCCTCGTCCTTTCCTTGGGCATCACCCTCGCCTATCTGATTGCGAAACACATCGTGCCGGCGGTCGCTCAGTTCACCACCCCAAAAACTACCCTGAAACTCCTACTAATCGTTGGTGTCCTTCTGTTGGCCAGTTGCCGAACGGTCTATCCCGCCCGCCCTGACCTCGACACCGAGACCGCCTGTGCGGAACTTCTGGAACAAGCCCAAACTGCGCCCCCTACCACCATCCGCGCCAAAGTCACAGCGCATTTCCTTTGGCACGCCATACCTTTCCTGACCATCGGACAACTCGACCATTCCGCTCACGAAGTACACCTCGCTGGCCTCGCCACAGCCGGCGGTGCGAAGCTCTTTGAGATTACCGCCACACCCAACGAAATCCGCGACGCAGAAATCTCCCCGCTGGCGCCGAAGGTCGCTCAAAGGGCCTTCGAACGCATCGCAATGGATCTGGCACGAGCCTTCTTGGACAATGAACCTGTTCCGCCAGAAAGTCTCTACCCCGACCGCCGAGGCGTTGTCCGCTTCACCGCCAATGATCTGCAATATATTTATGCTGGCAAGCCACTTATGCTCTTTCGCAAGGTGTCCGTGAAGCCCCGATGGGCGTGGCGACGCCAGCCGGACACGCCCGATCTTTGGTTATTCGTGGACTCCAACGCCCACCTCAAACTGGAAGTCCGCTTCCTGGAGTAAGCGATTTCATTCCTTCACGGCGGGAGACTTTGCGCAGAATTGTTGATATTCCTCCCGCGACATCTTGACGAAGAGGCGGGTGGTGCCTTCGGCGAAATCGGC
This sequence comes from Victivallales bacterium, assembly GCA_017525435.1. Taxonomy (GTDB): domain Bacteria; phylum Verrucomicrobiota; class Lentisphaeria; order Oligosphaerales; family Oligosphaeraceae; genus RGIG1601. The sequence goes on along the minus strand of JAFXSU010000127.1, from coordinate 8,032 downwards.
GGTGAACCGCCACTGTTCGTCCAATGCAAGCTCTTCGTCGGCAAGGGGATCATAGACCGCTTTGGGGCAAGAGCCAATCTGCGGGAGGCTGACGGTGCGTGGTCCAGGGGCGTCCACGCAGACGCCAACCATGCTCCTGTTCGCCCAGACCTGATCAGGCGTCTCCAGATAGCGGTGGATGCCGGCGCGTTTTACCAGCGCCTCCAGGAACTCGCGCGGCAAGGCCGGAACCGCCGCGTATGCGCTCGTCCATTGATCGTATTCACGCACTGCCAGGGCACCGAAGCCGTTCGGATAGTGAGCCAGAATCGTCGTTCCGATCTCGTCGCAAACGTATGGGCACGGGGTATAGCGCCGCCCGCCGTTCGTGGCCATCGTCTTGCCACGCAACGCTTCGGGGAGATATTTCCCATCGGGCGCATCAAGTATCATCTGGGCAAGGACGCCTTCCGGCATGAGGTCCAGCGGGAGGCCGGTGAACTCCCGCATCGCCGGAGCAGGCGTGGCGGAGTCCGCAATGGCAGGACCGTAGAGGAAGAGCAGCACACGGCCGTCGGCCTTGAGGTGTTCGACGGCGGCAAGCTGTTTGGCATCCGGTGCGAGGGAGCATGGGAAGACCAGCAACTTGATGCGCTCGGGAATGCGCTCCAGGTCGCTGGAAAGGTAGTATTCGACGGTGGCGCCAAGGCGTGCAAGCCCCGGCATGATGTCGCGCAGAAGGTCGTAGGCGTTGTAGTCGTTGGGGCAGAACAGCCCGAGGCTCTTCTCGTCAATCACCACGGCGATTTCGGCAACGGAGTTGCACGGGATCTCGTGTGACGGCACGGTCTGCCGGAAAAGCTTCACCAGCCGGCCGATCTCCGCCATCATCGCGGGGTTGGTGTAGGGGATGCAACCCACGTCGAACCACCACTGCGCCTGACCGGTACACAGCGAGCGGATCGCCTCCTTGTCCTGCTGGAGAATATCTCCCGCTTCGGTGTCAGGTCGGCCGTAGCCGGCGTTTTCGGGCGTGGCGAAGGTCCGCACGTCCATCTCGACAAACCAGAATTTGTCGTGGAGGCGCAGGCTGGCATCCGCCCCCATCGGAAGGACGGTGCCCTTTCCGCCGACCTGCCTGAAGGTGTAGCTGGTCGGGCTGCAGAAGAAGTCGATGTCGGGCGAGGCGATCAGCCGTGCGGCGTCCAGGTGTCCGGTGTTGGCTACCGTGCGACCGGCCAGCTCCATCGCATAGCCATAGAAAGAACCCACGAGCAGCTTGCCTCCGCAGGCCTCCTTGAGGGCGTGGGCGAAGCATTCGATGGCCTCTGCGTCATCTTCGGAGAGATGCCGCGCATAGTCGGTGATCCAGCGGGCATTCACCTGACCGGGAAGGTAGAGCTGCCGCAGCTGCATTGGCTCCTTGATTTCGTCGCGGAGACTGCGTGGCGGAATCGTGGCGGTGGCGAGGGTGACTTCCGGCTGCCCCCAGGCCGCCTGCAACGCCCCGTCCGAGCCGTATTTTGCGGTGAGCCAGCGGCGGAAGGCCTTCAGGGAGGCCTCGGAGTAATCGGTCCAGGTCTGGTAGTTCTCCCACTGCATCCACTCCTCGCCGGAACCACAGCCCAAGACGAAACCCGCCACATGCCGCGCATATGGTGTCTTCTCCAGATAGGCGATGAAATTCCGCAGGCGGTCCGCCATCAATGCACGCCACGGCAACGACGACCAGCTGGCCGGCTGGCGATAGCGGTGGTAAAAATAAGGCAATACGTTGTCATTCTCGTCCTGCTGGCAGACCAATTCGCCGGGGTTCTCTTCTGCCCACCAGGAGGGCGTGCCCATGTAGAGGCGCAGCACCACCATCGCGTCCGGCGAGACCTCCAGAACCTCCTGCATCCGCTGCTCGAACTGCGTCCAGTCGAACTCGCCGGGCGTGCGCTCGGTCATCACGGAGAGGCCGTATCCGCCTTCGGAGACATTCGTGTCGAAGCCAAAGAGGTCAATGCCGCAATCCGCGAAGGCCTTCACGCCCAGGCGACCTGGAGTAAAGGTCGCGCGCATCAGCCCGCATTGCGCCTCGCCGTCAATGAAGAGACGCGGAGGGTCGTCCAGTGGATTTCGACGTCGCACCTCCACCTGACGGAAGCCAATCTCCTCCACGCCAGTAATTTCAATCTCAACCGGAGTAGCCGCGACCTCGCCCAGCTGCAGCCACACGCGGTAACGTCCTGTCGGCAACGACTTGGGAAGCATGACTTCCTGCACCGGAATTGTCCAGAATTGTCCAGAATTGTCGAATTGCAAGGGAATCGTCCAGTCGCGTTGGGTTCCGATGGGCGCGGAAACCGCGAAGAAAGCTCGCTGGTCATGGGGTGCGCGTCCGGAGAACGCGACCGTCAATTCCGGAAGGGCGATGGTGCTTCCGGCGACGCGAGGCGCATCAGTCTGGGCGAAGAACTCCGCGAAACCGGCGGCCTCGGCAGACGGCGCCTCGTCCTCCCAAAGACGGATGGCGCGGACCTGGAAGGTCGCGGCGGTCTGAAGCGGCAACTCCGAGAAGACCAGGCCGATCTTGTTGACGGGCTGGAAGGGCGGCACCGCCTCGGAATCGTCCTTGGCGTTCTGATGCCATCCGCCGTCATAGTCGAAGGTGACTTCATGCCATTCCCCGTCGGGCGGCAGCGGTCGGCGCTGGCGGCTGGTCCAGCTCTCCCAACTGGAGGCCCCCGGACAACGCTCCTGGCTCTGCGTGACATTCAGTCGGACAGCGGCCGGGACCTCACCCAGATTCCTCACCTCGAAGGTGATATGCGACCACAGCGGCGGCTCCGGTCGCAGGTATGCAAAGCACTGCCAGCTGTTCTTGCCTTCTTCCTTCGGTGCGCACTGCAACGTGACGGCACCCGCCGTGGCATCATAAATGGGCAAGGGGTTCTCGTTGTCCAGTTCCCATCCGCCGGAGGATTGGCCGTCGTACCAAAGAACCTCCACGGGCGTGGCAAACAGTGTGCAGGCGACAACGGCAAGAAGCAGAATGAACGGTGTAGAGCGTCTAGTCATGGTGTTACTCAAAGAATTGTTGCAAATAAAAAGGCTTATTTTCAATCCTAACGTCTTGGGCATTGCGCAATGCAATCTTGCCCCAACGCGATGGTTACAGTTGGGATTCTTTCGGCGAGATCCGAAGTTCAAAAACCTTGAAGTGGAAGGTATCCACGGTGGTGGAGATCCTAGAGCCAACTGCGTGGTCCTGTTCATCCAGCAGTTGCATTCCCGGCGGGGCATACACCTCGAAATCGAATTGGCGTGGCTTGTCTTGGAGATTCATCAGCACCACGAGAAGATTGCCCTGCCCGTCCTCCAGGACCTCGAATTCGGCAGACTTCACGCCATGGGTATGCATTTTCAGTCGTTCCGGGGAACGTATCCCGCTGGTGAAGAACGGCTCGTATCTTGCGAGCAGTCGTGAGACTTCGGCGATGGCGAGGAAGGAGCGTCCGTCCAATGTGGGATAGTGGTAGATTAGACATCCGCGCGTGGCGTCGCAGCACCGACGAAGCAATGTCGCGGCCTGAAGTGCCTGCGGAGCAGTGCGCTGGACATAGTCGAAGGGGAAGAGCAATTCGCCGAGCACAAGCCCCGTCTTGTGGAAGCACTGCTGGGTGTCTCGGAGCTCCTGTGGCGAGCGTCCGTATCCGCACATCGCGAGATCGATGTTGCCCTCCAGCAACGACCAGTCGATGCCATAGACCAGCTTGGAATGGTCGCCTTGATAGCCGGAATACATGGAGAAGACCACGCCGGGCAGCTCCGCGTGGATGGTCTCGGCAAGCAAGGTGGCGAAATCCGCAAGGCGGTGGTGGCAGTATTTCTGCCACTGCGGGAGAAAATTCTCATGGATTCGTGTGGCGGTCAGCCCTTTGGCGGAGACTCCGGCGAACCGCGCGAACTCCTCCAGACATGTTGGACAATAGCAGGAGAGACAACTGTCCTTGACATGGCTCTCGTAGTCCCAGTCGATATGCTTCCCTCCGCCGAAGCGCTGGTGCCACGGCTTAAGCCGTTCCCGCAGAAAACGCGCGAACTCAGGGTCTTTCACCAGCCGGGTAGAGCAGACCATCAGATTGCTGACCGTGCCGTCGTAGGTGACCTGCGCCTGGTCTGGATGGGCGGCAAGATACTCCTGGCAGTTGAAGCTCCAACTCTCAAAACTAAACAGCATCACGCTACGAAGTCGCTGACTGTCGCCAACGGGACTGGTGATTTCCGTGACTCCCGCGTCGGCAAAGTAGTCGATGATGCGATGCCGCAGCGCATCGTCGTCCATGCTCTTAAGCCAGCTTGTCCACAACTGGATGATGAGCTTATCGGGCTGTGCGCCCCGAGCGGGAGCGAGGACATGCACGGGGAGGCGGTTGGGAAGCTCCACGGCATTCGCCTCGTGGCTGGAGGCGTAGTAGTAGATACATGACTCGTCCGTCGCGAACTTCTCGTCCACGGCAATGACTGCCGCAATCATCTCGTGGCTCTTGCGTGTCGCGGCATACGGGAGGCCCTTCTTGACCGTAATCGCATATTGGGTAAACTCCGTGCCGTCATGTATTACCGACTCCTGCTTCCGGACCTCCAGCGGAAACAACTTGTAGTATCCCGAGGCACCGATCAGTTCCATCTCTGGCGGAAGCTCGATGGTCATCGTGTAGTCGGAGACCTGCCGGCCTGGAATACCCTGCGGAAAGAAAAGGAGCTGTTGAAGTCCTCCGCGATTCAGGCAGATGCCGTTGACCTGCCAGTTCGGCCACACCAGTGACTGGGCACACAGGAGTTTCCGATGCCACACGCCATCCGCATCCGCCGACCAACCCTCCGGCCACGGAAACGCCACGCCCCCCGCCGAGAGTGAAACCTCCGCGCCCGTGTCGGCTTTCAACGACAGTTCGTTCACGCCTGCCTTCAGCGGAGCGCCCTTCCCCGTCACGGCGATGCCATTGACTGACAATTCCGCCCCCTGCAACTGCGCCGTCAAGATATGCGTATTCACCTCGCAGTTGTATCTGGGCGAACAATAAAACACACGATTTTCTTGTGCGACAAACCATTGAAACACAAAATCGCCGTCCCGCCCAAGCTCAAACTCCACTTCTTCGCCAGCACTCTCCGCCGTGATGGTCTCCGCTCCGAAATCCGCCACGCACACCAGCCGTACGGGCGCATCGTTCTCACGCGCCACGCAGAGCGCATTCCTGCCCGGAAGGAACTCTGGAAAAGCGGCGACACGCAGACCGGGGACCTTCTCCACAAAGACAAGCTCGCCGTAGTTCTTCGCCGTGTGGACGCCACCCTCCGTGGTGGCCTGAAGCGCACTGACCTCCTTCGAGGCACATTCGCGCCGGGAGGCCAGAAACCGCCAGCGGTCGCCGACGGCGGGTCTCCCGCCCAGCGCATTCCACGGCAGCGCCACCTCGACCGTCCAATGCGCATTTCCATGCGTGTTGGAGACGCCGATGGCCACGGTAGCCTCGGAACGCCAGCCGCGTTCACGGTTTGACCAATACTCCGTCTGCGAAAGGTCGCTCGAGCAGTCGCACACCACTCCAGAGGCAGCCGCAATCACATCGTAGAGGCGGCCGCTTGCGGGATTCCCCAGAAGCAGTTGAACCATGTCGGTCGAATACACCGCATCACTGTCCGCTCCCGCATAGTCGGCCTTGAAGTCGTGCAGACGGTTTTGGATGGGATCCAGCGCGTCCTCCCGACACTCGAATGCCGCATAGAGCCGCTCGTCGTCCCACAAAAACCGCACCGTGGTCTGCTGTTGTGCAAAGGAGTTGGTGGAGAGCAGCAGGAACGGCCCGCAGGCGATGCTGTTGCGCCACGCCTCGTCCGCCAGATTGCCGTCCGCCACCGGCGTTCCACGCCCAGCCGCCACCATCATCGGCTCCCCCGCAAAGAGTCCGAGGCAGACGGCAAGGTACGCAAGCACAATTGGCAGTGTTTTCATAACTCGTTGGTTTTATCCAGGTTATTCTTTTTATATACTTTACACCAACAATGGCTTTTCGCAAGTCGTGACAATGAAATTGACAGTTAAAACAAGGCGTTTGATAGGTTTCCGAATCCGTGAATCCCCCGCGGCACTGATGCCGCCAGCACGATGTAGTATCGATACTTGTCATCCGTCGTCCGAATTGAGATCCGCCGATAAAAAAACGGAATTATAGCTTCAACTTGCCTACTTGGATAAATGGGACGATTGAGACCCGTAGGACGAATGGGGCGGTGGTTTTCGATTACCTTGTCCCACATGTCCCAATTGTCCCATTTGTCCCACAAATCTTTCGGAAACCAGGTAAGTTAAAGATATAAATCCCTAAAAGAGGCAGGCATCCGCGACGGGTGCCTGCTGCTCCGATTGCCGGATACATCCAGGCGGTCTGGCTAGTCCATGGTGAGTTGTGCAGGGGTGCAGTCGAGGGCTTTGGCCAGTCGGCGCAGGGTTTCCACCTGGTTGGAATTGCTCTTCTCGATCTGCGAATATGCGCCTTGGGTGATGCCCATCTTCTCGGCCATCTGCTTCTGGGTCAGATGACGATAGATGCGCCACGCCTTCGGCAGACTGTATTTCTTGAGGATGTGCATCTCGGTGATCTCTAGCGGGAAGGTGGCGTTGTCGTTGAGTTCCACGGCGAGGGCGACCTCCCGCTGCATCTTCACGTATTCGGAATAGGGAATCACTACAAAGGCGGGCTTGCCGTCCTGCACGATGGTCTGGATTTCAGTGGTCTTTACCATTTTCGTTTCTCCTTTGCTAGTGTTTTAGAACACTAGTGCTCTGTAAATCAATTACAGACCACTAGTAAGTATGTTCATCGCGTTTCTTGATTTCCTCCACGGAGATCTCCCCGATGGCCACGGCACCGGTTGCGGTCAGGTTGAAGAGCACCCGGTAGTTCCCAATGCGAAGACGATAGTCGTACTTGTGATTCACCAACCTGCGCACATCGCCCCATGTTTCGGAGTCTTCCAGCCCCCGGATGCCTGCGGTGACGCGTAACTGCATCTGGTACGGAAGTTTCAGCAGCTGGCGCTCGGCTTTCCTGGTGGTGGTGACATTGTATCGCATGATTTGGAACCTGGAGATGCCGTTTTTATAATGTAATGCAGTTTTCTAATATTTCAAACAAAAATATTAGATACTTTCTTATTTTTGCCATCCATGTGGTAGGTTTTGCAACACATTCGCACCATGATGTTCTCAAGTGCCACTGGCAAGTTGGCCGACGGAATAATACGGGACTCAATGAACTGCTGGCGAATCATTTCCCTTTGTTTTGTCCATTTCACCAGACCCTATTTCCGACAGTACTTCGAGAATCTTGTCATGCATGGTCTTTGAAGAACCACAGCGATAACACTTCAACGCCTCGATATTGGCCAACTGTTCTAGCAGGGCATACATTGAAGGTGCCTTTCGGATCAACAAGGCATTGGCCTTCGCTCTCTTGATTCCGCCGAACTGGGCAAGAATCCTGCAAATTTCGCGATTTGCGCTTCCACCGGAGATGACATAGGTTAGACCGTCCTCGCCCCTGAGTTGCATCAACGTCCAGTGCCCGCTGGTAAAATGTGCAGGCGGAAAAGCTGCTTTCTTCTGTTTAGTCATTCCTTTTTAGAGATAATTCTGAGTCCGTGAATTGTGGTTGGACGTACTGCCGGCGCCCTCGCCGACAGAAAATGCGTTGTGCTGGTTGCCCCGCCAGCACAGAGTAAAATTCACGGATTCAGGATTTTGAACCTGAGTCCGTGGTTTCTCCTCTGCGTTGGCGATTTCAGCACAACGCTGTTTCGACACCTGATGTCCGTCGTCCGACGTCTGACGTCCCGCCCATCGAGACTCCCCCCCGGCTTTTGCCTCTTTCCCCCGACCTGTGCGGGGCAGGCCCCACGGTCAATGGCCATGGGCAATCTGCCGTCAGCGCACTTAATATACTTCACATGCCGATAAATGCAAGAAAAGATGGACATAAATTTAGACTATTTATTTTAGTAT
>JAFXSU010000126.1 GCA_017525435.1 Victivallales bacterium | reverse complement strand
TTTGGGACAATTGGGACCTTTGTGACATGGTAATCGAAAACCACCGCCCCATGCATCCTGCGGGAGGGGCAATCGTCCCATTTATCCGAGTAGGCAAATTAAAGATATCGTTCCCAAAGACAAAAATCAAACGAAAAGCCCACAGGGAGGGTGATCTTGCAAAGACACCCTCCCTGGCAGACGTCCGCAACTTTACCTTGCGTGATGGATGGTTGGTTTCGGATGATTCTGCGCGGGCTTGGGCTGCGGCTTGGGTTCCGGCTTCACCGTGTGGGATGGCGGCTGCGGCTTGGGCACGGGTTTCACCGTGTGGGATGGCGGCTGCGGCTTTGGCACGGGTTTCACCGTGTGGGATGGCGGCTGCGGCTTTGGCGCGGGTTTGGGCTCCGGCTTGTGCACGTGCTCCGGCTTGTGCGGTGGCTTGACCTCGTGATGATGCACGTGCTCCGGCTTGTGCGGTTTTGGCGCAGGTTTGGGAGCCTCTTGCACGACGATGACAGTCGGCGTATCGTGTTTGTCGTGGTGGTGTGGTTTGGGTGGCGGTGGAGCCGGGGTGTAGATGACTGTCGGTTCAGGGGTATAGGTGGGGGTGTAGATGACTGTCGGCTCAGGATTATATACGGGCGTATAGTCCGGTCCGTAAGGCGTCTCATAGACGCATCCAGCGGTGAAAAGGCCAAGGATGGCAAATGTGCTGAGGATGATGTTACGCATGGGTGACCTCCTAAGGTTGAAGGTTGGAGATTGCAGGGGGAAGGTTTGAATTCTATTGAAATCGTGTTTCCTCTATCGTATAATACCGAGTTTAAAAGGGATTTTCCAACGCAACTTATTTTATAGAGGCGATTCCCTGGGCGATTTTCATCATCCAGGTGAGATTCTGCGTTGCGAGGCGGCCTGGCAGAAGTGCGCGGCCATGCGTAAATTCGGCGATGAGCGTGCGCATGGGGTCGGGGATGCGTTGCGACTGGGCAGTGGCGAGGTTCTGGAGATCAAGGGCGAACTGCCCGTCGTCATCTTGGGCGTTGTAGGCGGCAAAGACATTCTCGTTCAGCCGGAAGATTCGCTGGTTGGGGGAGTGGGTGTTGGCAGGAAGATGCCCGACAGTCAAAGCGCACTCTATGGGTGGTGGAGGATTCGGGGTGTCCGACCGGTCGGTGCAGGAGAAGCGCACCGTGACCTGGTTGGGGGCGGGAAACTCCAGCTGGATGGTATCTGGTCGGAGATGCCGAGTCATGGCGACACCCTGGACGGCTGCTATGAGGTGTGCCCCAAGGTCCAGCCAACTGGAGAGGGCGCCTGGGGCATGGTTGCGCATCGGCGTGAGCAAAGTGGCTTCCATTCGGGTGACAGGCTGGTCACCCAGGTTGCTCAAGGCAAGGCATTGTCGAATGACCTCGTAATATTGCGAGCACATCCCCAGAAGGCGGCTACGGGCGTTCGCCAGTTCGATCAGCTCGTCGCACTGCCGATGTAGGACCGCAGGAGGGAGGGCGTCGTCGTAGAGGAAGGGTTTTTCGCAGAGCACATGGCAGCCCGTTAGCAGAGCGGCACGCGCGGTGCGGAAATGCATTGCAGGGGGGAGGCAGACATCCACGATATCCGGCGAGGTATGTTGCAGGAGTCGTTCCAGGTTGTCATAGCCTTTCACGGGGTGTCCCAGCAGGGTGGACAGAGTGGCTTCGGTACGCTCAATGCTTTCTGAGCTGGAACCCAGGAAGCCCACGACTTGTGCGTCTGCGCGCTCCCACCAGTTGGCGTGGTAGCGTCCGACGCCTGAGGCGCCAAGAACCACGACTTTCGGGTTTTCGGGCATCGTCACCTCTTCCACCGAAGGGGCGACAAGCCGCCGTCCCTTGAGCAGTTGCTGGATTTGGGCGGAAAGCGCACTGCGTGCGAAGCCGATTAGTTTGGTATTGTGGAATTGGAAAAGCGTCTCGACCTGTTCGACAGTGAGTGCCTGGTAGATGGGGCAGGGGAAATCCCGCAGGATTTCACGCCGTGAGTTCTCCGAGATGTCTTCAGTGACTATCAGAAAGGCAAGCTGGTTTCGGTGCTGAAGGAGTTTTTCCCTGCCAGTGGAAACGATTCTGGCGCGCATCACGAATGGTGCCAGAGGTTTCAGGGAATCAAACAATGCATTGGATGGTTCTGTCATAACTTATTCGTTTGCAAATACTTGTCAACTTCGTTGGCGACAATGACGCCATAATTCGCGGCTCCGAGCCATCCGGACATGATGATTCCTACGGAACCCGTATGGAAGAGTCCGGGGAGCTCCTTGGGCAGTCCCTGCGAGAATTTCAGTCCTTCGAACTTGGTGCCGAAGGTTGCGCCATTGAGGTGTCCGGTGTAACGTTGGAAGGTTCGTGGCGTGGCGGTGCAGGTGTAGTCGGTGATCTGGCGGATGTTGGGTATGTATGGCTCGATGCTGGCAAAGGCGTCCTCGACCAGCATGGCCTTTTCGGCGCGGTATTGCTCCGTGGTAAAGTCGGACCAGTCTTGGTACTTTGCATTCATTGACGCGACGATGGCGTATTCGTTGGAGCCGGGGCGGATTTCTGGATAGTAAACGGAGAAGGTGCGGCTGGTGATGTGGTGGTCGCACAGTGCATTGGCATCGAATTCCGGATAGGTGGAGTGGAAGACCAAGTCGCCGATGTAGGGGAGCTTCTCCCCGGGCTTGATTCCCAAATAGACTTGGCAAGAAGAGGTTGACAGACGAACTTTTCGCAGTCCTTCCAAGAATTCCGGCGAGAAGTGCGCTTCGCCGGCCAGTTCGAAGACCGTCCGTGGCAGCGAGCCGTTGGAGACGGCTGCTCGGCAGGCGATGTTCTGCCCGTTGAGGCAAACTCCGGTCACGCGATGGCCGTCCACCAGCACGGCTTCCACTCGTGCTCCGCGTGCGACATCAACGCCGTTGCGGGCGAGTTCAGCCTCCATCATCTTGAGCATCAAATCCGTGCCGCCCAAGAAAGTATAGACTCCTTCGCTCATGAAGTTTCCGAAGACGATGCCGTAGGAGATGGCCGGTTCGTCCAGCGTCGAGCCGTTGGCATAGGTGATGGGCTCCATCAGAAAGCGCCAGACATCGGTTCGGCCGGGGAAGAACTTTTGGAAGAACTGCCGCGTGGTCATCGTCTGGTCATCGTAGTAGTTCATCTGGGCGATGGCCGCGAAGAACGCCTGGACGGTTTCGGGGGGCAGGCGGAAATGCTCCGTCATCTTGCGCGAGAAGTCCTGGGTGTCGAAAGTGGACTCCAGGTGGTACTGAGGATTGTCGAAACGGATGGACTTGACCTGCACGACCTGCTTGGCGAAGTCATTCCCCCAGTATTTGCGCAGGCTTTTGCGCATCCCGACGGGGAAGCCGTGCAGCGCGACATCAAAGATATGGTCTTTCCGCCGGAAATAGGTCGCCAGCCCGCCCAGCTGCGTGTGCTGCTCCGCCAGGAGTACCGAATAGCCGGCGCGTGCCAGGCGATTTGCGGCCGTCAGTCCGCCCAGACCTCCGCCGATAACTACGATGTCGTAGGAAGAATGCATTTGTCAATCAACGATTGCCGTCTCACAGATGGCTTCCTCAAAACTCTGAACCTGAATCCGTGAATTTTACTCTGTGCTGGCGGGGCGCCAGCACAACGCAGTTTCTGTCGGCGAGGGCGCCGGCAGTACATCCTCCCACAATTCACGGATTCAGTCTGAAGCCATGGAATAC
>JAFXSU010000125.1 GCA_017525435.1 Victivallales bacterium | reverse complement strand
CACCGACTGGGGGCAGATCGCCGCCGATGTGCTTCGTGACTATTCCGACGCTCCATCGCCATCCTCCGGCGCCTATTCACCAACTCTTGTTTCCGTCTCGAAGGCTGCCGACACTCCAGCGCCCGAACTTGCCCCGAAAGGAAAGCTGCCTCGTTCGCATGGGATGGTCGGCTCCATCCCCGTGGACAAGATCCGGGCGGATTTTCCGCTCCTGCAGGAGCGCCTTTCGTCAGGAAGGCAGCTGGTATGGTTCGACAACGGCGCCACCACGCAGCGTCCGCAACAGGTCATCGACCGCATATCGCACTATTACGCGCATGAGAACTCCAACGTGCATCGCGGCGCGCATGAACTCGCCGCGCGTTCGACCGACGCTTACGAAAACGCGCGTTCAACCGTGGCGAAATTCCTTGGGGCGGCCAATGCGAACGACATCGTGTTCGTGCGCGGCACGACCGAAGGCATCAACATGGTTGCGCAAAGCTATGTGCGCCCCCTGCTCCGCAGCGGAGATGAAATCATCGTCTCCATGCTGGAGCACCATGCGAACATCGTGCCGTGGCAGATGATCGCGGCGGCGACCGGCGCTAAAATCCGCGTCATACCGGTTGATGCAGACGGGCAGCTCATCCTGTCCGAATACACAAAACTGTTCAACTCGCATACGAAATTCGTGTCTGTCACGCATGTATCAAACGTGCTTGGAACGGTCACGCTGGTGGAGGAGCTCGTCGCCATCGCCCACGCCCATGGCGTTCGCATTCTGATCGACGGTGCTCAATCCGTCGCGCATCTTCCGGTCAACGTGACCGCGTTGGATCCGGACTTCTATGTGTTCTCCGGACACAAGGTGTTCGGACCGAACGGAATCGGCGCCGTTTACGGCAAGACCGACGCTCTTGAAGAGGCCCAGCCCTATCAAGGCGGCGGCAACATGATCGCGGATGTCACGTTCGAACGCACCATCTACCAATCCGCCCCGAACAAGTTCGAGGCGGGCACTGGCAGCATCGCGGATGCGGTCGGCCTTGGCGCGGCGCTCGAATACATGATGCAGATCGGAATGGCGAATGTCGCCGCATACGAGCATGAACTGACGCAGTACGGCATGACACGGCTGGCGGCGATACCGGGCCTGCATCTGATCGGCACCACGCGGAACAAGTCAGGCGTCCTGTCGTTCGTACTGGACAACCATGACATCGAATCCGTCGGCAAGTATCTCGACAGCCAGGGCATCGCCGTCCGGGCCGGCCATCATTGCGCACAACCGATCCTGCGCCATTACGGATTGGAAGGCACGGTGCGCCCTGTTCTTGCGTTCTACAATACGCAAGAGGAGATCGACCTGTTGGCGGACGCGCTCGCACGGCTGGTCGGCTAGCCAAGGAGAAACTCCATGGGACAAGGGATAGATGACATATTGGATGCGGTGCTGGACAGCTATGTCCGGCATCCGCATATTGGCAAGATTGGGGAGAAGCATTTTCCGAAGCGCCATCTGATTCTTGATGTGCTGAAAAAAATGCAATGCATCGTCTTTCCTGGCTTTTTTGACGAAAAGGAACTGCGAAACGACAACATCCGTTTCTACACGGGGCAACTGCTCGAGGAGATTCGCGAGACGCTAATCGAGCAGATCGCCAAGACATTCCGTTTGTTCAAAGATGAATACATAGATGCCACGGACGTTGTGATCCAAAAGCGCAGCGAAGAAGTCGTGGATGCCTTTCTTGCCGCGATTCCGAAGATTCGCGAATATCTCGCCACGGACATCGAGGCCGCATACGAAGGGGATCCCGCCGCCTTCAGCCGTGATGAGATAATTTCTTCATATCCAGGAATTTACGCCACAATGGTAAATCGAATTGCGCACGAGCTGTATGCGCTTGGCGTTCCGTTGATTCCGCGTATCATGACAGAACACGCCCATAGCGTCACGGGGATTGACATCCATCCAGGTGCGAAGCTTGGGAGATATTTCTTCATCGACCACGGGACGGGCATCGTAATCGGTGAGACGGCGGAAATCGGTGAACATGCGAAAATCTACCAGGGCGTCACGCTGGGGGCGCTTTCGACACGTGGCGGACAACAGTTGAAAGGCAAGAAACGTCATCCGACCATTGAAGATGACGTGACAATCTATTCGGGCGCCTCCATCCTTGGCGGAGAGACGGTTATCAGCGGCGGCGTGGTGATTGGCGGCAACGCGTTTGTCACAAAATCGGTTCCGGAACAAACTCGCGTAAGCGCCAAAATGCCCGAACTTCAGTTCAAGCGCAACGAAAACGTGGAATTCCAGAACGGCGAATTCCTGACATACGAGATTTGACTCTAACGGTGAAATCCATGTACGAAATAGAGACGATATGCGTTCATCCAGCACGATGTCCCGAGGCTGGCCATGGTGCGATTGCGACGCCGATTTACCAGTCGGCGACCTTTGTGCATTCGGAACTGGACAAGGATTCCGAATATAGTTATTCTCGCCTCCAGAATCCAACGCGAGCCGCCTTGGAAGCCAGAGTTGCGGAATTGGAAGGTGGCGTGGATGCCATCGCTTTCGCAAGCGGCATGGCCGCCGAGGCGACGTTGATGAATCTCTTTGAAGCTCAAGGAAATGTCATCGCCGGGGATGACCTCTATGGTGGCACGTTGCGTTTGTTCAGGCAGGTTTCAACGCCCGCTGGAATACGGTTCGATTTCACGGACACGACTGTTCCTGAAAATGTCCGTTTGTGTCTTCAACCAGACACAAAGGCGATCTATGTGGAAACACCCAGCAACCCGACCATGCAGGTCACGGACATCGCCGCCGTGGCGAAGATTGCCCATGCGGTCGGTGCCCTGTTGATTGTCGATAACACCTTCCTTTCGCCGCTTTTCCAACGTCCGTTGGAGTTGGGGGCGGATATCGTCGTGCATAGCGGAACGAAATATCTTGGCGGACACAATGACACTCTGGCTGGCTTCCTAGTGGTGAAGAAGCAGGAAATTGCCGAAAAACTCCGCTACTATGCTAAGACAATTGGTGCCGGGCTGGCTCCGTTTGACTGTTTTTTATTGGAAAGGGGCATCAAGACGCTGGCTGTGCGCCTTGAAAAGCAGGCTGGAAACGCGGAGAAAATCGCCCATTGGCTTCGCCGGCGCCCAGAGGTCAAGAAAGTCTATTACATCGGTTTTCCCGACCATCCTGGCTATGCTGTAACCAAGCGTCAGTGCAGTGGATTCGGCGGTATGCTTTCCATGGAAGTGGATTCGCCCGATACCGCGCGAAAGCTGCTGCGCGAAGTCAAAGTCTTCCAATATGCGGAGAGTCTTGGCGGCGTCGATAGCCTCATAACCTATCCGATGTGCCAGACGCATGTTGATGTGCCCGAAGCCGAACGTCTCAAACGCGGCATCAATGACCGCTTCCTCCGCATCTCCGTCGGTATCGAAAACGCCAATGACCTCATTGAAGATCTTAGACAGGCGTTGGAAAGCTAGTGGTGAGGGGCGAGTGGCGAGGATTATCATTATTGGAATTCCTCCCGCACCCAATTCCGATTAATCCCTTATACTGAATCAAAGGCCTCTTCGAGTTGCAGAAGTGCTTGGCGCAGAATTGAGCGTGGCACGGCGATGTTGAATCGCTGGAAGCCCTCGCCGCTTTTGCCGAAGACGGTGCCGCCGTCCAACCAGAGTTTTGCTTTCTCGACGATGAAGCGCTCCAGATCCGGAACGCTTAGACCGAGGCTTGAGAAATCCACCCATGGAAGATAGGTGCCCTCAGGCTCAATAAGCCGTACCTGAGGCATTTTCAAGCGGAATGTTTCACGCATGAGGGCAATGTTTCCGTAGAGGTAGTCGATGAGCTGGTCCAGCCACTCCGCGCCATACTGGTATGCCGCCTGGCAGGCGACAAGCCCCATGATGTTGGACTGGCTGAAGCCTTCCGCGTCCAGTTCATGTTGAAAGGCTCTGCGCACTTGTGCGTTTGCGATGAAGATATTGGCATTGTGCAGGGCTGCGAGATTGAAGGTCTTGCTTGGTGCAGTGCAGACTGCGCAGTTCTCCGCAACCTCGCCGGATAGTGTGGCAAAAACGGTGTGCCTGTGCCCTGGATACACGAAGTCCTCGTGGATTTCGTCAGCCACAACAAAAACGCCGTGGCGCAGGCAGATATCCGCCAGCTGCCCGAGTTCGTCTTGTGTCCATACACGTCCAACGGGATTGTGGGGACTGCAGAGTATGAACAGCTTCACGTTGTTTTCAATAATCTTGCGTTCAAAGTCTTCAAAATCGATATGGTATTGATTTCCGTCGAAATACAGTTCGTTGACGATGACCTTGCGTCCGTTGTCAAGGATGCTCGCCTTGAAGCAGTAATAGACGGGTTCTTGAATCAGGACCGCATCGCCAGGTTTTGTGAGGCAGTGGATGAATGTGCATATTGCGAAGACGACGCCTGGCGTGCGTACCGATGTAGTCGGATCGACTGCCCAGTTGTGTCGCGTCTCGAACCATTGCGCAAGAATGTCGAAGTAGGTTTGGTCAGGATCGGAATAGCCGAAGATGCCGTGGGCAGCTTTGTTAGCGAGAGCTTCTTGGACGGCGGGAGGGGCCTGGAAATCCATGTCAGCCACCCACATGGGCAGCACTCCCTCTGGCTTTCCACGTTCCTTGGCAAAGTCGTATTTGAGGCTGTTGGTGTGATTGCGTGGAATAACTTGGTCGAAATCGTAGTTCACTTTTTATTTCCTCCAGTGGATTGTCCAACAGTTGCAGCATCATTCGTCTTGAGTATTCGACGGATGAACACCGCCGCAGAAGCACGGCGGACTGTCCGCAGGTTGCCGTCAAAAATCGTGGCAGACCTCTAAATCAAGAGCCTGCGCAGGAAATACCGCCAGCCCTTCACCACGGCGGAATGCTCGCGAGAGGTCGTCTCCAGAGAGGTTGAACTTCTTGGCTGAACTGATTGAAAAGACTTTGGATGCGATGAAAGACGCTTGGCCAGCTGGAGAATCCCAAATAAAAAGCATGGATTCATCCGCCTTGCACACAATGCACGATTTCCACCCAGTCACCATCCTTCATAAAGGTCTCTCCGTGTTTGCTCTTGGGGACGACTGTATCATTGAGCGCTACCGCGATGCCCGTTTGGGGAAAGCCCTTTTCAGCCAGGTATTCGGCGATGGTCCGCCCTGCGGCGGAGACCTGTTCTCCATTGATGGTAACCATTGCTTCTCCTATCCTGCAAATTGAACAATATATTAATATAATCATGGACAAACATAACACAACCATCATAATAGTGATTTTGGTAAATATCATATAAAATAATGGCCAGTTTTAAGGCAAATAGCGTTATAATCCCCTCTGTTGTGGAGTACAGATTTGAAAAATAACCAATATGGTTGTAAATTATGGAACAATCTTTTCCCTGACGTGTCTAACTCCAATGACTGGAGCGATGTTCCCTAATCCTCAGTCAATCCCAACCACCAAATCCAAGGAAGAACCATGAAGAAACGAATGTCTGCGTGCGCCATTGTCGTGCTTTTGGTAGGAATTATTCTTTTTGCCGAAGGATGCGTATCCACGGGTAGTTGCTGTAAAGCGCACAAGAGTTGTTGTGAAACGAAAACAACCTGCTGCGTCAAGCCCGCCTGCTGCAAGGACGGCGCGGAATGCTGCATCAAGCCCGCCTGCTGCAAGTAATTGCATTCGTTGCGACTTTAAAAGTCGCTTTTTTGTATTGTCCCTTCATTCACCATCTTTCGTCTCCCGTATTGAGTGTTCCAGTTCATATTGGTCGGGAGACCACAATTTCGGTAAAAAACGAACCCTGAAAGGATGGTAGGAAAAAGGCGAAGTAGCAATCTAACTCATCGACATAATTCCCGTAGATTCCATGGCTCGCATGTCCGACTTATGGTTCAGACCGTTTGTGTCTGTCCTCTTGGGGAACCGGGCTATTTCTTTGTTCGAACCTTGTTCACGAAACCAGCGACTGCGCAGCACATTTCATGGATGCCGTGGCTGTCGGCCTTGAAATTGACGCAGTAGTCTTTTGAAATGCCCAGTCTGTCGCCGCTTGCAAAGGCGTCCTGGTTGGCTGCCAGATACTGGAAATTCCACTTGTAGGTGTCAGTCTGCTCCTTGATGCGTTTTTTGACATCCTCGCTGGTGAACTCCCGGCTGGCGTTCTCCATCCCGTCCGTGATGATGACGAATACGACATTTTCGGGGCGGTCCTCTTCTTTCATCGCCGCAAGTTCTTTGCCCAGAGTGTCGATTGCCGTGCAGACGGCATCGTTCAAGGCAGTGCACCCCGAGCAGTTGTATTTGGCCATCAGGTCGTCCTTGAAGGTCGCCAGGTCAACATGTTCGACGATCCGCTTGACTTGGTCGGAGAATTGGTAGAGGTCGAAGACGGTCTTGCCGCCCGCCTCCTTTTGGGATTTGAGGAAGGCGTTGAAGCTGCCTTTGGTGTCGTCTTCAATGGAAGCCATGGAGCCAGAGGCATCGAGAACAATGCAGATGTGGGTGTAGTCTTTCATGAGTTTACTCCTTGTTTAAATGGTGGGAACACAGATAAAACCGAGGCAAGAATTGCCACAATCTTTTTGGTAAACATACATAAGTTATGCTTGGACCTCTGCCAAAACATGTCATACTGTTTGGCAGATACGAAAAAACTTCATTAGGAATATCCTGAATCCGTGAATTTTACTCTGTGCTGGCGTTAAGCGCCAGCACAACGCATTTTCTGTCGGCGAGGGTGCCGGCAGTACGTCCACCCACAATTCACGGCTTATCCGTGAATTTTACTCTGTGCTGGCGTTCGCCAGCACAACGCAGTTTCTGTCGGCGGGGTGCCGGCAGTACATCCACCCACAATTCACGGATTCAGGTTCAAGGAAAATTGCAGTGCTGAATTGGATTGGAACTCCGGCTTTTTCCTGCCACCCTTTCAGGGTTCTTTTGGGGGAAATACCACCCCCGAGTTCCGCTTCGCTTCACCCGGAGCTGAATTCCGTCCGCCCTTTCAGGGCTCAATTGGCTTTTCCACCCTAATCAAGTATAACCTGAATCCGTGAGTTAATATCGTGGTGGCAGGAGCGCCGACGCTACATTCTTTACGCAAATTCGGGAGAAATGGTGAAACGATTTTCACCTGTAACCTGCTTATGATGGGCCTTGGCAGAAGATGCGTAAACAATTCTACCTCGTCCACTTGTGATGTGAAGTATCCGATATTGCGAAAGCGGAAGGAATGATTATATTATTGCATTTAGTCTCTTTTCATTTGCAAATCTCGTCAATGCAAGTTGCGCTGTTTTGCAGTCGTTTTTTCTAATGTACCAATAATAGTACATCTTGGGGCGTTCGCCGCTTGGTGCGGTCGTGTTTTCATGTCGGAGTGTTTTTCCCGCATGGCAGGTGAACAAGGCAAGATCGCTTAACCTTCAATTACAAACTCCAACGGAGACATTATGAGCGGACACGGCAGTTTCATTTCAATTCACAATAACATGCCGATAAACAACGGCAATATCGGCAATGTCGAGAACGTCCAACCGCAGGAGAACGTCAATCCGCAGCCGTTGAATGTCAACGGTGAAGAACCGCAGGAGGTGGCGCAGGAGAATGTCAATCCACGCGAACTTACGAAGCAACTCGACGTTTTGCTGCTTCAGGCGGGCAAGCTCTCGACGAAGGGGGTTGACGCGAAGGCCCTGAAGGAGCAAGTCCGTGACCTCGGACTCTCCAAGAAGGAACTCAAGACCCTGAATACGCTTATCGACAACGCCGCCAACACAATCAATGCGCTCGACAAGTTCAACGGGCGCGGACTCGCGGTCGCGACGACGCTGGAAATCGACAACAACGGCAAGGGAACGCAGGTCTGGGACACGGATCACCCGGCGGGAAAGGCCCTCCAGGCGGCGCTGGACGCCCAGGCGGCGCTTTCGGAAAAACTGTTCGAACTCATCTCCTCCGGGGAGATTTCTCGCGAAGCGAAGGGCGCCCTCGAATCGGCGGCGATGATGTGCGACCGCCGTGCGTGCGAACTTGGGACGCTGGTGATGCAGTTCGCCGAAGCGGTCTCCAAGATGCGGCTCAACGATCCAAATACGCTACCTCCGGAGGTGCTTGCTCGACTTGACACGAAGATCCTCGATCTGATGGGAGAGAAGGCGGTCTCGATGCACGGCAATGCCGAGGCTCTTGCCCACATGAAGGAGACACTCGCACCGCTCGGGAAGCGCCTGGACGATTTTACGGCCAAGCCCGACAAGAGCATCACCAGTGAGGCCTTCGCGACCATGAGAAAGGAACTTGCCGATGCAAAACTCACTTTTGCGACTCTTGCGCGCGAGGGATACAAGGTCGGCAATAGCCGCGTCATACCCGACAAGGCGTTCATGGATGCCGCCAAGGAAATCCTCGTCCAGATCGAAAAGCGGATGGAGAACGCACGGAAGAAACTTGCCGAGGCCGCCCTTGTCTCCTACATCGACAGCCTCTTCGCGCCGCCGCTGGATTTGAAGTTGCTTGACCCGAAGTTCCGCCCGCTGCTGACGTTCCTCTCAATCCATGCCGTGAAGCTTGCCAACGAGATGGACGGCCTGCTTGATGCCGCCCGGACGTACGCCAAAGATCCGACTCCCCAGACGCGCCAAGCCCTCGATGACGCCATCGCCGCCTACAACCAGAACAACTTGGCGGTAGCGGCGTCACACATCGCGGACAGCCTGTCCAACAAGGCCGAGATATTCCTCATGACCGACGATGCTGTCCTGAAAGCCAAGATTGCAAAGTTGCCTCAGAACGTCCGCGACACAATCACCCCGGAACTGATCCAGGATTTCAAGAAAGCGGTGAAGGAATTCACGAAGGGGGGAGTGCAGTCGCAAAAGGCGTTCGCAAGTTTCTTCAAGAACGGCCACAACTACAAGACGCAACTCGCCCACTTGGATGACATGTTCAAGACCATCGAACGCATGGGCGACGAGGACTTCATGACGTCGAAGGTTTTCCTGAGCGCTTTCAAGGGCGAACTTGCGCCTACCACGCTGCTCGAGGCCCGCGTGCATGGAATGGCGGACGATGACGTGGATCCCGCCACCGACCAGTCAAACGTCCAAGGTTCCAAGTTGCTTGGAAGCGGTGCCATGAACACCGTCATTGCCGTAAAGTTCAAGAACGACGAAATGAAGGTGTTCAAGCCTGAGGTGCCTGGGCGCGAGAGCCTGTCCCATGCTCCCTACGCCATGGAGGGCTATGCGCAGAATCAGCAGATCGCGCAACTCAACATGGCCACCCAGAAGACCGCCGACGTTCTAGGGGCAAACGATGTCATCGTCAAGACATCCGTCGGCAAGTTCAACGGCCAGTACGGCGTTTTCATGGAGATGGCACAAGGTACCCAGACACCGTATTTCACCAAAAACCAGAGAATTGGGCGCAATTCGCTCAACTGCAACCAAGTCCAGACGATGTCGAACGAGGAGCATGCCAAGGTGCAGGGCCAGATCATGCGCAAGTGCAACCGCCTCGACTGGATCGACGCCATCACGGGGCAGGGCGACCGTCACAACGCCAACGTCTTCCTCAATGTTGGCAAGACCCACGATGTTGACGTCAAGGGCATCGACAACGATACCTGCTATCCCGCCTACCGCATCGGCATGAACAAGTACATTGTCAAAGGCATTCACCTCAGAAACTTCAAAGCGACGATGAAGAATGCCTCGTATCTCTATGGTGGCGAAAACCAGGAGAAGGCCATGTAGCGTCTCTTGAACGACCCAGGCGTTACAAAGAACGATGACGGCTCCTATACTCTCGACGCCTCCAAGTTCCAGGTCCCGGAGCTCAACTACTGCCTGATGTACACCTTCGGAATGTATTCCAACTACGCACCGAAGGTCATCGACAAGGATCTCTACGAACACCTCCAGACTCTCAAGGCCGGTTCGCCGAAGCGCGACGAATATCTTGCCGACCTCAAGAAGCGACTCTCGCCCGACGCGTTCGACGCCGCCGTCAAGCGCCTCGACGACGCCATCCAGCGGGCCGACGAACTGGCGGCAAAGAAAATGGTTTACAGCGAAGATGACTGGAATAATCGCGATAAGCAGAAGGCCGTCTACAACAATCCCGACGACCAGATGCCGCAACTTGGAAAACAGTTCGGCAGGTTTCCGGACCGCCGTCTCGACTGCATCGACAATATCACGACTGGCATCCGGCAAATGACGCAGGGCAACTACAAGCGCAACGGCTTTGCCTTGACTGCCAAAATCGGTTGGTTCAATTAGGAGGCTGTGGCTTCAACCCCATAAGTGCTAACATTGTAAGGATCTTGTACAATGAACGACGAAACAATCAACAATGCTGACGAAATCGTGACCGTCAGTAAGGACGAAGCCGTCACCCAGCTCAAGACTGCCATCCGGGAACTCGAATCCGGCGATGGACTCACCGCCCTCACAGGAGGCCATGGTCTGCAAAGCCGCACCTTCGAGTTCTCCTGGACGTCGCCGACACTGGCGATCTCATTTGCCATGCCCTATGCACGCGTCCTGGACGACGATGACGTTCGCCAGGAGGACGATGCCAACATCGGCGCCGCCTGCCGTCTGGCCATCCTGCTCATCGAATCCGATGCCGCGGGGTCGCTCCTCGCCGAAGGAGAAACCGCCATGAGCGTCTCGTTCGACAGGTTGGCGGGTGCGTATTACCATACGACCGACGACAATGGGGAAATCATCGTTTCCGGCGATGACTGGACTGATCTTGTCGCGAGGTTTGAACGCGTTTTCCAGACCAACAATGACCAGGATGCCTTGAGCATCATCTGGCCGTAGCGCGGCTCTGCCGACGATGGCTGCATCATCTCTGATTCACGCAAGAACTCACGGATTCATGCCGTCAAGTTGGGAATTGCTTTGGGAGAACGCATGCGGACCGCGCTTCCGCTAGGGCAGGGCAGAAGCGGACTTCATTTGCCGCGGTGCTTTGAAAACCACGCATTATTCTTGGGAATTCGGATTTGCTGCCTATTTTGAGATATTTTGCCTGTTGCGTGAAAGATTTCTGGGGGTGGGCGTGTATTATACCATGGATGGCAGAACAAACAGTAACCATAACATTTAAAATAGAAAAAGGATGACGATGAACATTTCAGTGAAATGGAGCTCAGACCTGTCGGTACTGGCAGAAGATTTGTGGAAATGCTGGCAGGCGGCAAACAATCAGGCAGAGAATGACCCGTTCATGAAAATCGCTGTGGTCATCAACGACACTGCCACGGGGAAGTGGATCAAGGAGTATTTGCTGCTGGAGCGCAAGATTCCACAGATTATGATGAACCTGGAGTTCGTGATGCTTCCGGAATTTGTCAACGACTGGCTGTGGACTGTTGGCGGGAAGTCCCTGGCGGAACGTCAGGCCAGCCAGCATCCCTATTCGAAAAATGTCCTGGTCTGGCGAATCTACAGGCTTTTGGAACAGGCCTCTCCGGAGGGAGAATTGTCGGAACTGCTGAAATATATCAATACTGGCGATACAAAGAATGCTCCTGAAAGGCGGTATGCGCTTTCTGCCAAGCTCGCCGCTCTCTATGACGACTACCTGAACTCCCGATATATGATGCTTCGCAAATGGGAGACGGGAAACCTCTCCAACGATCCGGCGGTTCCGCAATGGCAATATGCGCTCTATAAGAAGCTGGCGGAAGAGGAACCGGAAACCTATGCAAAGGAGTATGTTGAGGCGTTCCAGGCACAAGCCGACACGGCATTCGAGCACGGCTTCCCACGCTATCTGGCAGTTTTTGTGTTTGATGTGCCATTCATCGCTGAACCGACGATGCGACTGCTGGAAAAGATCTCCGAGGCCCTTCCGATGACCTTCTGGAACTTCAATCCGAAGGGTGACTGGCTGGCGGAGACACCCTCGCCAAATGAGGTCAAGCGGAAACTCAAGGATAGCCTTAAAGCGTGTCTTGAAAACCACAAGAATCGACTGCGGGATGGATGCCAGCCCGATTCCGAGCAGATGGCAATCGAAGTCGAACAGTTCTACGATTCGCCCGTGGAACGCCTGCTGGGTGCCTTGGCATCAGGGGCGCGTGGAACACTCGGAGCCTTGTTTGATATCCACGAAGATGTCGAAGTTCTGCCTGGCAACGAAGCCTTTAACCGTCTTCAGAGCATGGATATCTCCGTCCACAGCGTCTATTCGCGGCGAAGGGAGCTGGAGGCAGTCCGGGACGGTCTGCACGATTTTCTGAAGACGACGGGTGCTGCTCCGCACGAGGCGCTGGTTCTGTTCGCCGACTGGGCATCGTATGCGCCCATCGTTGAGGCGGTCTTTCCGCCAGATAGCACCCACGAGGGCTTCATTCCCATCACGATGGAGCGAATGCAGGGGGATACTCCCATCCTGAAATCATTCGGCAACTTGTTGAAATTCAGGAACAACCGATTTGAAGTCAGCGCTGTCTTTGCATTGCTGGACGTGCCAGAGATCCGTGAACGGTACGGTCTGTCCGAGAGTTCCGTCGAGGTGCTCTGCGACATGGTGAAGAAGGCCAATATCCATTGGGGGCTTGATGATGCCGATGTCAGGAATACTCTAGGTCTTTCAGACGAATCTGAACAGGCGACCTCGGTTCCTTACCCTTTCACTTGGCAGCGAGGCCTGGATCGCCTGACGGCGGAGCTGCTCTATGGTTTCACGGACGACCGCGCGATAATCGACGCCAGCAAAATCGCTCCGCTTCATCCCTGCGGCCATGTGGAGGGCGAGCGAGCGAAATGCGTGGTGTCACTCTGGACGCTGGTCAGGGATTTGGAAACCCTGCGTAGGAAAACATTGCCGAAGGGACATCGTGGCGCGGCTGCACAGATGCGGGACGCTCTCCTGGACCTTTTGCCGACCTTCTATGACGAGAATGGCAACAACTATTATGATTTTAATGAGATTCGAAAGGCAATCATAAGCGTGACTGAAAGCGTGGAGAAGGCCTTGGGGACCGGTGCTGAAATCGATGCCGATGTCTTTGTCAAGGCGGTGCAGGAAGCGTTGTGCGGTCAACTGCCGTTGCGCAAAAGCACCAGCTCCGCCGTCCAGTTTGCGCCATTGAATGCCTATACGGCGACACCGCATCGGTTCATCTGGATTTGCGGGCTCAACGACACTTTCCCGCGCATGGAGCGTCGGCCTACCTATGACATGATCGGTCGCCATCCCAGTCTCTTTGATGCCACCTCGCGGGAGCGAAATGCCTTCGCATTGCTCAAGGCGACGCTCTGTGCGGGCGAGCGCTTGGCCTACAGCTATATCGGCAAGGAGATGCACAACAACGAGAATGTCACGCCATCCGTCCTGCTCAACGACCTGACAGATTTTTTCACGGCGATGTCGTTTCCCTTTGCGCACTACGTTCATCCGTTGCAGGGATACAGTCAGCGGTATTTCCATCAGTCCGCCAGATACGAGGAGATTCTGCCCCCTACCTATTCCAAGTCATACGAAGAGATTCATAAGGCGTTGGCTGATACGCCCCAAACGCGCACGCCACTGGAAGCATTCCGGCTGAAGGAAGAGGGTGTGACGGAGATTGCCTTGGACGATCTGATCGAATTCTTCTCGCATCCCAACCGATACCTGTTCAAGAAGCGCCTGGGAGCCGCTACTCCGTGGTTTGAGGATTTCGACGACAGCGAATGCCTTGAGGCAAAACTGGACAAATCCATCATGCGAGATCTGGCACTGGGTGAGGGAGAAAGCAATGTGTTTGCCGAGTTGACGGTCGAGACGGGTGGCGCCCCCGATATGGAGACGGCGCAAGAGGCCATTGATGCTGTCGCTGTGCATTCGATGGCAGCCGACTACAATAAATTTGAAAAGGAGAAAATCGAGGAGACCAAGACAATTGAATTGGAAATCAACCAAAAGATCGTCCATTTGATTGGCAATTTCGAGACTGCCTGCCAGGGCGAGACACGGCGGACCATCATGTTTGTGGACAATCTGGATCATGCGAAGCGCGGGATTTGCATCAGGCACATTGCCGCCAATGCGGCGTATGTGAATGGCGTGACCACCGTTGCCTTCTGTCCAGGTGGCTCGCAAACAAAGACATGCGAGCCATGCTCGGTCGCTGATGCCAAGGGCAAATTGTCCGATTTACTGAGGTTGGCGGTTGCTACGCTCCCATCGGAATATCCAGACTATGGCATGACGGGGACGCAGGATGACAAATTACCCGCCCAATGGGAGGAATTCGTCAAGGAAATTGAGGCATAGGAGGGAGGTAATTATGGAAAACAACAACTTTAGCAGTGAGATTATCAATCCTGATTTCAAGGTGGCCGAAGGACTCCACCTCATCGAGGCGTCGGCGGGAACAGGCAAGACCTACAGCATCCAGAGTATATATGCGCGGCTCGTCATGGAGACGGATTTTAGGGTCGCCAATATTCTGGTGATGACATTCACGGAAGCGGCGACCAAGGAGCTGAAGGAGCGCCTTCGCACCGTCCTGCTGGATTTGCAGAAACTCTTGCGGGGGGAGACGGAATGCGACGGAAAAGACGAGAAGGAGCGAGCGAATCGGACGACACGTGCGGAAGCGCTGATCAAATGCGTCTGCTCCAGCGGGAATGAACAAGGAAATATAGATCGCAAGTCATTGGCTTGCAAGCGGGTGGAACTTGCCTTGCTGGAGTTCGACGGCGCCGCCATCTCCACCATCCATGGATTCTGCCAGCGAGTCCTGAGTCGCTATGCCTTTGAGACGGGAATGAGTTTCTCCCAGGAGATTGTGGACAATAAAGATGCAGAGCTGAAGGCGGCGGCAGTTGATTGGTGGAGAGTTCACCATGAAATCCCGTTGAAAGAGTTGGTGAAATATTGCAAGGTGTTGGGTGACAAGGCCGGTTATACAATTGCCCCCACGACAGCAGAGGTCAAGAGGACCCTGGATTGCGTTGAAAAAATCGAGGCAAGGCGACCTTCTCAAGAAGGTGAAAACTCGCGCTTCCGTCAACTGAAAAATACCTTGCAGGATGTGCTTGAGAGCAAAATCAACATCAACGACATGGATTTAGAGCCGTTGTTGGATTTTCTGCAGGATGCCATAAACGCTAAAGTCAAAGGGGTAACCAACGAATCGAAAGCCCTCCACAAGATTTGGTCTGGTTTCAAATTCCTGAAGACACCGGATGAAATCGTCACAAAATACGAGTCGTTGCGTCCGGAACGGGAGGCCTTGACCTTTGACGACTTGCCGCGCGGACTACGGGACGCGCTTCGGGACAAGGCGCATGGCACAGACCTCGCTGAGAAGTTGCGTGCGGAGTATCAGGCCGCGCTGATCGACGAATTCCAGGACACGGATCCCGTGCAGTATGAGATTTTTAGGAAGATCTTCATCGAATGCGAGAAACCAGGTCCGCTCTATTTCGTGGGCGACCCGAAGCAGGCCATCTACGCCTTCCGCGGCGGAGACATCTTCACCTATTTCAACGCAAAGAGTCTCAATGGGCTGAAGAATCATATTCTAACTTACAACCGCCGTTCGATTAAGAAGTTGGTGAATACAGTCAATGACATGTTTGGCGGGGACAATACCTTTGGGGAGGAAATACGTTATGTGAATTCCGATGTCCCGGAAGGTGAAAAGGAACAGCCTGAAATCAAAGGCGAGCCATTGCCGTGTCCCCTGCAAATCATTAAGTTCGTAACTGACGATAAACCAAGCAAGGCTAAATATATGTCGTGCATCATGGATCGGATGACCGACGAGATTCTGGCACTGCTTGCAAAAACCGACGAGAAGGGGAAAGCCATCTTTTCGCCGAAGGACATTGCCATCCTGATGGGATCCAAGACGAACATGCCGGATCTTCAGAAAAAACTGCTGGCCAAGGGGATCCCCAGTGTGATGCGGGATTCGGGGAGTGTCTTCCAGACCTCCATTGCGTACGAATTGCGAGCCTTCCTGCTGGCCGTCACGAAGGCAGATAGCCCGCGTGCCGACGAGGTGCGTGCGGCAATGTTGACCGTCTTCGGCGGAATGTCCTTCGACGAGGTGGAAAGCCTGGACGAGCCGAATACGTTCGCCGATGCGGCCGCCATGCTCAAGAGCCTGAAGGGGATTTGGGATGCCAAGGGCTTTGCCGCGATGGCGTGTCGCCTGGAAAAAAACGGCTATATGCTCCGGCTGGCCCATCACCCCGATGGCAGGCGTCAGCTCTCCGACATCGGTCAGATTCTGGAACTGTGCGGCTCTGCAACCAAACAGGTCGGCTCTGCACCGGAGGCGATGGTCGATTGGCTGACGGAACGTATTCGTGCCGCAAGCAATGGCGAGGAGACAGATGCGGAGGAGTTTGCGCGTGAGCTGGAGACCGATGGCGAGGCGGTTAAAATCATGACGATCCACGCCTCCAAGGGACTTCAGTTCCCCATCGTCTTTCTGCCGGATTGCTGGCTAATCAATCCTTCCATGCGAAGGGAAAAGAATTTCTACCACGGAAAAGGGGACGATGGGACCTACGAACTCCATTTTTCAAAGACGGCTGTGGAAAGGGCCGAAATGGAATCGACTAGCGAAAAGATACGTCTGCTCTACGTGGCACTGACACGTGCCAAACAGCAGACAGTTCTCTTTGCGCCGAGCACGTGGCCCAATGGCGAACCACTGGAAAATTTGCTCAAGATGCTTCCGGACGACCATGCGGGGGGAGAGAACTACGAATGGATATCTTGGGAGCAGCCGGAGACTTACGTGGGAAAGAATGAGCCGTTCAAAGCGTCCACGCAAGAAGGGGATCCCGTTGTGGCACAGACGCCACGGACAGATTGGGACTTGAGTTCCGTCAGGGGGAGTTACTCCTCCTTGGCACCAGGGCATGTCACGGGGGACGATGATTCGCGTGACAATGACGAAATGCCATTTGAGGAGGACAACCGAGGCGGGAAAAATCCTCCGGAAGACATCCTCGATCTTCCGGCCGGCGCCAGAGTCGGAAACTGCTGGCACAACATTTTGGAACATCTGCCGTTTGACGCCGATGCGGAGACCATCCGCCAGATGACCAGGGCAGAGTTGCAGGCCAATGGCTTCGACACGGACGAAATGACGCTTGGACTTACCGTCAAGATGTTGGAGGACACGCTGAATCATCCTCTGCAATCTCCAACTGGCAAGGTGTTCTCCCTGCGGGATATCGGCTGGGGCGATCGCCTGAGCGAACAGGAGTTCGACTTCTCCTCTGCCCAGGCGGAGAAGACGACCTCTGCCCTCAAGGCCGTTCTCCAGAAGCATTGGTCAAATGACGCGACTAGGCGGGAATTCGTCATGGCGATGAAAAACTGGGACCGCATCATCCCCAAGGGCTACTTGAAGGGCTTCATGGATCTGGTGTTTCGCCACAACGGCTTCTACTATGTCGTCGATTGGAAATCCAATACGCTGGACAGGGACATTGCCAACTTCACAGAAGAAGGGCTCCGTGCGGAGATGGCAAAACACGGCTACTTCTTCCAGTACATACTCTACTCTGCCGTTCTGCATTCCTATCTGAAACAGTGTCTTGGCGAGAAATACTCCTACGAACGTCATTTCGGAGGTGTCCGATACTATTTCCTGCGCGGACAGGGAAAAGGCCAGATGTCGGTCTTTGAGGACAGGCCAGAGGAGGCTCTTCTTGACGATTTCGCGAAGGCATTGGGCATGGAGGTGAAATAATGAAAGATCCGAAAAACGAATTGAAGGTCAGCAAACCTGGCGTCGAGGCGATGGTGCAGAACTTTGTCCTGCGGGCGGGCAGAGACGTGCGGGTGGCGGAAATTTGCGGAAGGGCTATTGCGCAGGAAAAGGAGGGCGGTGTCTGCCTGCCACTGACATCGGAGGAGGCGGAGTGCATGAAGGCGTCTCCGGTCGTCTCGTCAGCGGCTGGCCAGGGACTGTTTGTCTTGGAAGGCAATCGTCTTTATACGCGACGGAACTGGGATTATGAGCTGAAGGTTCGGGAGCGGGTGGCCGACATGGTGGAGCGCGGAGCAGATGCAGGAAAAATAGACATCCCGACCGATGGTGCTTTCGCAGGGATGAAGGCGTGTCAGCGAGAAGCCATTCAAGGGATGGTGACGCATCGTTTCACCATCATGACTGGCGGTCCGGGCACGGGAAAGACCTATACGATTGCCCGCGCGGTAAAACTCCTCCGTGAGCAGAATCCGAATCTCAAGCTTGGACTGGCCGCTCCCACGGGCAAGGCTGCGGCACGGGTGAAGGAGGCGATGGAGACGGAGGCCAAAGCGCTCGGCTTGGAATCGATTCCCGAGACGACTACATTGCATAAGTTGTTGGAGAGCAACTACGATTTCGTCACTTTCAAACACCATCACGACAATCCGCTGGATTTGGAGTGGTTGATTGTGGACGAGGCTAGCATGATCTCCCTTTCCATGATGGCAAAGCTGCTGGACGCATTGCCGGAGAAGTGCCGCCTGACACTAGTCGGTGACGCCTTTCAGCTTTCCTCCGTGGAACCTGGACAGGTTTTCGGCGACCTGTGCAGAATGAAACTCGTTAATGACCACGGCTGCAAATGCGAACTGAATGAAAGCAACCGCTTCCAGGCCGGAGGAGAAATCGACACGCTTGCGGGTTTCATCAAGATGGGGGATTCCGCGAAGACTCTTGGCTTCCTGAAAAAAGAAGATACGAAACTTGTTCATTACTATTGTCTTAAGGAAGATGATACACAGCGGAATTTTAACCGGCTCATTGAGAATTTGTTCGATGAGTTCTGCCGTCAGGACACGCCGCAGGGGGCGTTGGAGGCGATGAACAAATGTCGCATCCTCTGCGCCGTGCGCAAGGGACCATTTGGTTGTGAAAAACTGAATGACCGGGTGCGGAGGAAAGTGCAGAGAAAGTATCCGAATTGCCCGATACCATGGATGATTACTCGAAATGATTCAACGTTGGGCGTCAGCAACGGCGATGTCGGAGTCGTCCTCGCACTCTATGCCCCGGATGCGCTTTTCTTGCGTGATGGAGAATCGAATCGTGATGTCCCGCTGGCTCTTTTGGCAGATCGGGAAAAAGCCTTTGCCTCGACCATTCACAAGGCACAGGGCTCGGAATATGAGAATGTCATCATTGTCCTTCCGCCCGTAATTGCTGAAAAGACAGCGGAAGAACCGGATTTTCAACGTGCGTTGACGCGTGAGCTCCTCTATACCGCTTTGACCAGAGTCAAAACGAAGATCGATGAGACTACTGGGGAAATCATGGGCGGAGTCTTTATCTTTGCCGATGACAAATCCATTGAGGAATGCTGCAACAAAGAAACCAAACGCAATACAGGTCTGGCGGACTAGGAATTATACTGTTGAGTTAGGATAAATGGAATGCGAAAGAGGTCGCGAAGCGGAATCCGGGGACTTGGGACTTGGGACTTGGGACGCAGAATGGGGCTTTTTTTGCCGATTATTTGACATCATGTCAGAAAGTGCTATATTAAGTGATAACACGATGTCAGATTTATTCACGCGACTACGAAGATGAGCATGGCAAAATCGGAACATACGGTGGCAAACCGGCGCGAGGAGATCGTCACTGCGTGCGAGAAGTTGTACCAGACGATGTCCTTCCGTGAAATTACCTTGAAGGAGATCAGCGAGGCGACCTCCTTCTCCCGTCCCTCCATCTACAACTATTTTGCCACGAAGGAGGAGATTTTCCTTGCGCTGTTCGAGCGGGAGTACGACCGCTGGAATGCATCGCTGGAGGAGATTCACCATGGGAGGCGGAAATTGAGCCGCCGCGCTCTTGCGGAGTGGCTTGCGAAGTCGCTGTCGGAACGTCCGCAGTTGCTGAAGCTCCTGTCGATGAACCTCTATGACATGGAGGCCAGCAGTCGTCTGGAATGCCTGACCAGCTTCAAGCGTTCCTACGGGCGTGCGATGGAGAATATGCGTCGGATTCTGCTGAAATTTCGCCCTGAGATGACGGGCGGGCAGATCCGCGACTTCATTTACGCCTTTTTGCCCTTCATGTTCGGTGTCTACCCCTACACGGAGGTGACCGAAAAGCAGAAGAAGGCGATGGACCAGGCGGGCATCGATTACGAATTGCCTACCGCCAGGGAACTCATTTTCACATTCATCCTGAATTCTCTCAGTACGAACGCATGCGAGAAGGGCATGGTTCGCCATCCGTCTACGTGGCAGGCGAACGGTGAAGTCGGAGAAAGTGCTGATCATACCCAAACCCAGAAGGAAAACTAAAATGAAGAAGAACATCGGTGCTTCGCTGGCGGGCGAGATGATCACTCGCATCGCGGAAATCGAGGTCTTCCCCGAATATCTTCAGGAATACTTTGACGCCGCATCGACGGTGGGCGCGGAGTCCGTCGCCAGCGAACCCGGCGTTCTCTGCATCTTTCCAATGCAACGCAAGGAAACGCCGAATCTGATTCGGATTGTGGAAATCTACCGCGACGAGACGGCCTACAAATACCATCTCAATACACCGCACTTTAAAAAGTACAAGGAGGGGACGTTGCACATGATCAAATCGCTTGAGCTTGTGCCGATGAATCCCCTGGACGCCCCGAACATGAACAAAGTCTTCAGGAAAATCCCATGAAACAGCTTTTCTGCATTCTCATTGCCATTCTGACCGTTCAAGGAGCATTCGCCATGGAGAAAACCCTTACCCCAAAAGAATATGCAATCGTAGATTTGTCTGCCGCCACGGCGCGTGGCGAACAAAGCGCATTGGCCGTTGCGCTGTCGGCCGGCTTTGATGCGGGGCTTACGCTCAACGAGGCAAAGGAGCTGGTGGGACAGCTCTACGCCTATTGCGGATTCCCCCGCGCCCTCAATGCCGCCGCGACGCTGATGAAGGTCGCCTCGGAGAAGCATCCCGCCGAGGGCCCCGCTCCGAATCCCCCGCCAGAGGGAAAGGCCGTCGATTTCGGCACCACCAACCAGACGAAGCTCTGCGGCGCCCCAGTCAAAGGCGCTCTCTTCGATTTCCATCCGCAGTTGGACGAGTATCTCAAGGCGCATCTCTTCGGCGACATCTTCGCCCGCGACAACCTCGACTGGCGCACACGCGAGCTTGCCACCATTGCGGCTCTTGCCGCCCGTCCCGAGACCGCGCCGCAAATGCAGGCGCACATCGCCATCGGCAAACTCAATGGCGTGACGGACGCGCAGGCGGCCGAGATTGTCGCCCGTGTCCAGCGTCCGGAGGATCCCGCGCGGCGTCCCGCCGACTGGTCGCCGATTCCCGTGGGCGAGCCGAACACGGCATACGCGAAATTCTTCATCGGCAGGAGCTACCTCCACAAGCTGACCGGAGAGCAGGTGCCCGCCTTCGGCGTGACCTTCGAACCGGGCTGCCGCAACAACTGGCACATCCACCATGCCAAGACCGGCGGCGGGCAGATTCTGATTGTCACGGCAGGTGTCGGCTACTATCAGGAGTGGGGCAAGCCCGCGCGGAGGCTTGTGAAGGGCGACACAGTGAACATCCCCGCCGGCGTCAAGCACTGGCACGGCGCCGCGCCCGACTGCTGGTTCCAGCACATCGCGCTGGAGGTTCCAGGCACGGAGCAATCCAACGAGTGGTGCGAACCCGTCGATGATGCAGAATACACCGAAGCGACAAAATAGACAATGGAGGTACTAATGATGAAAAAGCATTTTTGGATGATTTTGGTGGCGGCGGTGCTGTTTGGATGCTGCAAGGCCGAGGTAAATCATTCCTCCAGCCAAGCAACGCAGGCTCCTCAAGCGGAACCTACCGACTCCTATGAGGTGGCTGATGAGACGGCGCCTGTCGTCTATTTCACCAAAGACATCTCTCCTGAAGGACTCGTGCGAGCTTATCAGGCGCTTGGCTGGGAGCCGAAGGGAAAGGTCGGCGTGAAAATCAGCACCGGCGAATCCGAAAAGACCAATCACTTGCGGCCGGCACTCATCAAGGACTTGGTGCAGATGATCAACGGGACAATCGTGGAATGCAACACCGCGTATGGTGGCAATCGCGCCACGGTCGCCATGCATCACCAAGTCGCCAAGGATCGGGGATATCTCGACATCGCGCCATTCGACCTACTGGACGAGGAGGGCTTCACGACGCTTCCCGTCAACGGAAAGGTCCTGAAGGAGGACTATGTCGGCTCCCATTTTGGGAACTACGACTCCTATCTGGTGCTCTCACACTTCAAGGGACATCAGATGGCTGGCTTCGGCGGTGCCCTCAAGAACCTCTCCATCGGCTTCGGCAGCGGAACCAGTGCCGGCAAATCTGGAAAGGCGATCATCCATTCCGGTGGAAAGAGCGCCACCAACCCCTGGGGAGGAGAGCAGATTCCCTTCCTGGAGGCAATGGGAGAGTCCGCCGTGGCTGTCTGCCAGGCAATGGATGACGGCCGCGCCATCGCGTTCATCAATGTGATGAACCGCCTGAGCGTGGACTGCGACTGCAATGGCAATCCAGCCGAGCCAGACATGCACGACATCGGCATCCTCGCCTCGCTCGACCCGTTGGCGCTTGACCAGGCGTGCATCGATAAAGTCTGGCAGGCCCCCGACTCCGCTAGCCTCAAGGCACGGGTGGACCGCCAGCAGGGGCGACATATCTTGGACTACACGGATACCCTCGGCGTCTATCATCGTCGTTATCGTCTGGTCAATCTGGACAAGTAGCTTCCATGCTCGAAATCCTGCACCGCGAGGCGATTTACCTCTGGTACTATGCCGATCTTCAGTTCCGCCAGATTTTCTGGTACTGGGTGCTCGGCATGGTGCTGGGGTCGCTCGTGTCGGTGTTCGCCAAGGAAGGCATCCATCGGCTCTGCATTCGCCTGGGCAAACATCTGACGGGGCCTGTAGGCTGGACTGTCGCCAGCCTTCTTGGCATCGCGTCGCCATTGTGCATGTATGGGACAATTCCCATCTGCGCTTCCTTCTCTCAAAAAGGGATCAAGGAGGACTTCCTGGGCGCTTTCATGATGAGTTCCATCCTGCTGAATCCGCAGTTGATCCTATACAGCGCCGCATTGGGACGTGCCGCGTTGATCCTGCGCATCCTTGCCTGCCTTTTATTCGGAATTGTCTCCGGGGCGTTGCTTCACTACTGCTTTAAGGATAGGACGTTTTTCAATTTCAATGGCTTTACGGAATCGCATGCAGGGCACGACACCCATCCGAATCCTTTCCTGCGGTTTCTGTTCAACCTGGGGCGTAACCTGAAGGCAACGGGACCGTGGTTTGCGGCTGGCATCCTGCTCTCCGCGCTCTTCCAGCGCTACGTCCCCGCCGAGCTGGTCGGAAATCTTTTCGGGCCTCAACGGCAGTTCGGTCTTTTGCTGGCGGCGACGGTGGGTGTTCCGCTCTATGTCTGCGGTGGCGGAACAATTCCCATGCTTCGTGACTGGCTTGCCGATGGAATGAGCCTGGGGGCGGCGACTGCCTTTATGATCACGGGGCCCGCCACCAAGATCACGAACCTCGGGGCGCTGAAGATCGTCCTGGGCGCAAAGCATTTCGCATTCTACCTCCTGTTCGTCTTGCTCTTTTCCTTGACGACAGGTGCAATCATCAACCTCTTCTTATTCTAAAGAAAAACCATCCCCTGCAAGCGGCATTCGGCGACAGGAGCATTTCTTCGTCGGATGCATTGCCAATTCAACCAACAGGAGTAGCCAAATGAAAGTCCTGCTCATCAACGGAAGCCCTCATAAAGACGGAAACACCTCTCTTGCTTTGGCGGAGGTGGCGAAGTCGCTGGAAGCCGAAGACATCGAGACCGAATGCTTCTGGCTTGGCAACAAGCCGGTCAGGGGCTGCATGGCCTGTTATGCCTGTGTGAGCAATCAGCTGGGGAAATGCGCCTTTGACGATGATGTGTGCAACTGCCTCGTGGAGCGTTTCGCGGTGGCGGATGCGTTTGTCGTCGGTTCGCCGACCTACTATGGCCAGCCGGCGGGGGCGCTTTTGGCGGTGCTTCAACGCGCGTTTTTCTCAGGGCGGGCACATGTGGAAGGCAAGCCCGCCGCCTGTGTGGCGATCTGCCGTCGCGGTGGCTCTACCGCCGCCTTCCAGTGCATGAACATGCCGTTTGAAATGCTCAACTCGTTGATTATCGGATCGCAGTATTGGAATGTTGCGTTCGGACGGGAACCGGGCGAGGCGGCGCAGGATTCCGAGGGAATGCAGACGATGCGCACCCTTGGAAAGAATATGGCATGGGTGCTCAAGAACATCCACCGGGAGGGAGCAGTGCCGCTTCCTCAGCGGGAGGAATGGCAGCCGATGCATTTCATCCGATGAGGCATCTTCAACATTTGAACCGACAATAGGAGTCTACATGAAAAAAGTCCTGATCATCTCCGCATCGCCTCGCAAGGGCGGAAATTCCGATCTTCTCTGCGATGAGTTTGCACGAGGCGCGGTCGAAGCTGGCCATGATGTCGAGAAAATCCGTCTCGCAGAAAAGAAGGTCGGCTACTGCACGGGCTGCTATGCCTGCCAGAAACTCAAGAAATGCTTCCAGAACGACGATGCCAACGAGCTGGTGGAGAAGATGCTCTCCGCCGATGTGATCGTTTTGGCGACGCCCGTCTATTTCTACTCGATGGATGCTCAGCTCAAGGCACTTATCGACCGTTCGGTCTCCCGCTGGGATGACTTCGGACGCTTCAAGGGCACGGAGTTCTGGCTCGTCGTCACTGCCGCGGATGAGAGCCACGAGATGATGTCCGCCACCTTGGAGGGACTTCGAGGTTTCATGCGCGACTGCATGGATGGTTCTATCGAGCGCGGAGTCATCTACGGCACGGGCGCCTATGAGAAAGGCGCGATTCGCGATCTGCCCGCCTTCCAGGAAGCCTACGAGGCGGGAAAATCATGCTAACATTTTGATGATTAATTTGTTATAAAATTAATTAAAAATCAACTTCTTAACCACGATTTTGTTACACCAACCAAACAGGAGATTTTACCATGAGTTACATCTGGGACGTAGCCACCAAAGTCCTTTTCGGCGCCGGCAAATTGCAGGAACTCCATAATGAGACAATGCCAGGCAAGAAGGCACTGGTCGTCATCTCGAACGGCAAGTCAACAAGACTGAACGGTTCGCTCTCTGCGCTGGAGAAGGAACTTTCGCTGTCTGGAGTGGAGTTCGCACTCTTCGACAAAATCTCCGCGAATCCGCTGGAGCCAATCGTGCAGGATGGCGTGGAATTTGGTCGCGCCAATGGCGTCGATTTCGTGATTGCCCTGGGTGGCGGTAGTGTCATTGACTCCGCAAAGGCAATCGCCGCAGTGATTCCCCAGCAGGGCGGACGAGTCTGGGACTACATGGCGACAGGCACGTCGGAGCATCGCCCGTTCAATGCCGCTCCTCTGCCGACCATTGCGATTACCACTAGCGCGGGAACTGGTTCCGAGGTGGATGGCGGCTCGGTCATCACCAGCCCAATCACCCACGAGAAGGCGGCGTTCTTTGGACCGTGCCCGGTGCTGGCGGTCGTGGATCCGACGCTGATGCTGACTGTCCCGCCGAAGTTTACCGCCTATCAGGGCTTTGATGCACTTTTCCACTCCACCGAGGGATTCATCTCTAAGGCCTGCAATGAGATGGCGGAACTGGTGGAGCGCGAGGCAATCCGCCGGGTCGCACGCAGTCTGCCGACGGCGGTCGCGGACGGACAGAATCTGAAGGCACGCACGGATGTCGCCTTTGCCAATACGTTGAGCGGCTATTCGATGATGGCAGGGACCTGTACTAGCGAACACTCCATCGAACATGCACTTTCAGGAGAGCATCAGGAGTTGCCGCACGGCGCGGGACTCATCATGATCTCGCTGGCGTATTACCGTCATTTCATCGAAGTTGGGGCGTGCCCGGAGCGTTTCATCGAGATGGCGCAACTGATGGGCAAAGCGGATGCCTCCAAGCCGGAGGATTTCCTGACCGCCCTGGCGGATTTGCAGAAATCCTGTGGCGTAGATGGCTTGAAAATGAGCGACTATGGCATCAAGCCTGAGGAGTTCCCCGGAATGGCGAAACTCGCTCGCAATGCCCTCGGAGCACTCTTTGACTGCGACCCGATTTCGCTTTCCGATGACGATGTTGTGAAGATTCTCACGGAATCGTATCGCTAATGCCATTCTGACATTCACCTGAATCCGTGAATTGTGGGGGGGACGTACTGCCGGCGCCCTCGCCGACAGAAAATGCGTTGCGCTGGTGCCCCGCCAGCACAAAGTAAAATTCACGGATTCAGGGTAATGACTTCAGACGATAAATCGCAGTGATATTGAAGTAGTTTTCGTGATGCCTGAGCGGTTTGTCGTGGAGGCATTACATTGTAAAATATGCGATATTCCCGCGTTCTCATCTTACTTTCCTTCCTCGCATTGTCGCTGGCGTTCTTCTTTTTGCCGCGTGGAATGCGTGTGCGGTTGCGCCATTTCGGGCGGCTTTTCACCCAGCCGTCTGAGGAGATGGCCGCGATGTCCCTGCGTGTCGGTCGCGAGGCGCTGGGTGGCCTCCCGCCTGCGATGAGCGTGGCGGAACGCGACGAACTGTTGACGGCAAAGACTCGTCTGGAAGCAGAAAGCCAGATGCGGGATGCGCGGGTACGTGAACTGGAGGCCCAGAACCAGACGCTCCAGAGGCTTCTCCAGCATGTCAATGCACAGCATTCCTATGCGCTGGTGGTCTGCGAAGTGATGAAACGCCCTTCCTGGAGTCAGGCGCGGCAGACGGTTGTGGTGGACCGGGGGAGTTCCTTTGGTGTCCAACCTGGACAGGCGGTGTTGAGTCTGGAGGGCGTGGTCGGTGTGGTCCGCGAAGCAACGACGCGCCAGGCGGTGGTGGAATTGACTACCTCGCCCGCTTTCGCCTTGCCCTGCGAGGTGGCGGGGCGGCAGCTCAGCGCAGTACTGGAACGCCACGCCGAGGGACTCGTCCTCACGGCTGTGCTTGGCGCGGACTACGATGCTGCGCAGCAGGGGGATGAGGTGGTTACCACCGACCTGGGCAGCGATGCCATGCAGCCTGGATTGTTGTTGGGAACCATCGCCGAAATGACGCGGGACGAACAGGGGGCGCCGCGCTACACTGTCGTTCCCGTAACCCAGCCCGAGGCCTTAAAATATCTGATGGTGGTTCTCCCCGAACGACATTGAGCCAAGTCATGAGAGCGAATATCACCAACCGAGAGAAACGCTCGCTGCTCGAAGTGGAGGTCACCCTTCATCCTGAGGCAATTCGCGAGGCGTGCCTGGGGCGTGGCGGCTGCCTTTTGCAGACCGCACGCCTGGTTTTGCTGGCGCTGGTGTTTCTGCTTGCGCTCGGTGCCGAACTGGCGATGCCGAGGTATTTTCCTGAAGTGCCAATCCGCCCGTTGCTGATGGTGGTCGCCTACTTGTCAATCCATTTCTCCTTGGGATTGGCATTGACGATGGCTTGTTGCGCAGGTTTTCTGTTGGATGCAGGATGCGGGCTGCTCCCGGGTGCGCATCTTCCGCCGTTTGTGCTGGTTGTCGGTGTGCTTCAAACCCTGCAGAGTCTTCCACAGTGGGAAGACCTTGGTGGCTGGGGCAGGGCGGCGATGACCGGTGCACTGGCGAATTGCTTTCTGGCTATCTACGAAGCGCTCTTCCTGAGCATCGGCGTGCCATGGGAAGTCTGGTGGCAGACGACTCTGCGGGAGGGATTGCTTGGAACCTTCTTGTCCGCCGCCGCCGCCGCACCTGTGTTTTTCTTCTGCCTGGACTGCCTGCGGACGCTTGGTTCCGACGAGGCGCTTTTTATCCCGCGTCCTGCGAAAACTTCGGAACAATCAAATCCCTGCGCAGATGGAAACGAGTCATAGAGAATTCCACTGTGCCGGCTGCGGTGCGTGCTGCCGCTGGGAGGGCATTGTCCGCGTGGATGACGCACAGATCGCGGCAATTGCCAAGTACCTGAATATCACCGAGCAGGAGTTTATCGACCGATTTACGAAGCTGGCACCTGACCGCCGGGGGCTGGTTCTCGTGGATGCTCCCGACGGGGCGTGTTGCTTCCTCACTCCCGACAACCGCTGCCGCATCCACACCGTCAAACCTCGACAGTGCAACGATTTCCCGAAGACCTGGGACGTTCCTCCGGAACTGATGTCCCGTTGCCAGGGGAAGTGGGTGAGGCAAAAATGATACGCTTGTAGTTGGTTACCAGCTTCTTCCGAATGAGTCTTGGCAAGTTGCCCGGGACAAACAGCCCACGAAAAACACGAAACACGCGAAATTAGACATCTGCCGTCCCACTTGTTGTCTGATATTAAAAGAAGCCTGCTCAGCTTCAGTAACTCTTATTACTCAACCAATTGCGGCAGAACCTCCCCGATTTGCCCGTGCGAGACGAAGTCCGCGCATTCATCATACGGCGTGGGGTCGCGGTTGATGATGAACAGCGGCGTGCCTTCCACGCGGAAGCCAGGCAGGGTGTTAGCCGGTGAGACCCGCAGGGAAGTCCCCAGGACCATCACCAAGTCTGCGTTCAGGAAGGCAAGTTTGGCTCGACGCATCGGTTCTGTGGGCAGGTTCTCTCCGAAGAAGGTCAAGTCCGGCTTCAGGACCTTTCCGCAATCGGGACAATGCGGAACCTTGCCCGCCGCGAAGAACTCCGCATACTCCGATGCCTTGAAATGCTTCTTGCACTTCCGACAACTCACCGTGTCGATTGTGCCGTGTATCTCATGTACGATGCTCGAACCCGCCTTCTGGTGCAGGCAGTCCACATTCTGCGTGGCAATCTCCACGTGCTTTCCCTGTCGCTCCAGCTGGGCGAGTGCCTGATGCCCCGCATTTGGGCTGGCGTTTACGCACTGCCCGTAGAAGGGGCCAATCACGCTGTAGAAGCGTTTCGGGTAGATTCGGAACATTGCAATGTGGAAAGTCAGCGCCGTGGTCAGGGTATTGTAAATCCCCTCTTGCGAACGGAAATCCGGTAGTCCGCTCTCCGTGGACATTCCCGCACCCGTCAGTACTGCGATTTTGTTGGCGCACGCGAGTATCTCTTTTGCTTCTTGGATATTCATTGTTTTGTTCTCCTATGGAAACAATATGTGAATGATGCGCTACGACTCCTCGACGAGCTCCTCGACGATGGTGCGCTTCTCGGACGAGAAGGATATCCCTATGAGCGTGAGGCGCTTCTGCGAGTCGGAGAAATGCGTGGCGTAGTCCTTGCCGCGGATCTGCTCCATCGCCTCTGCGGCAGGCCGGTCGAGCTTGAACTCGACGATGTAGTTGTCGGAGGGCGTCTCGACGGTCATGTCGATGCGCCCGTCGTAGGTCTTGACCTCCGCGCGGACCTTCACGCCGATGGCCGAAAGGACCGCATAGACGATGGCCTGCCACGTCTGCTCGTTCTGCCGGTCGGTCAAGTCGTAAGGGATGCTCCGGAAGAAGGACTTGAGGTTCTTGAGGAAAGCCGGCACATCGTGGGCATACAAGGCCTCTGCGGCGTCGAACGCCGCCACGCCGGAGATTCTGGCATCCGTCGCGGTATAGGCCGGCACGAGGAAATTGAGGAAGGAGTCCTTTACCTCGCAGTTCGGGAAGTCTAGAAGATAGAGCCGTAAACTGCCTCGGTTCCTGCATCCGACGATGGTGAGGTAGCCAGTCTGGTAGAGCAGGGTGGTGACGTCCGGCTTGTCCGGCTCAAAGGCCTCCAGCTGCTGCTCGCTGACATTG
>JAFXSU010000124.1 GCA_017525435.1 Victivallales bacterium | reverse complement strand
GGTGTTGAAGTCGTAGGCTTGCAGAAGCGGGTAGGAGAACTCCAGGAAGGAGAGTCCGGTGGCCATGCGGAGCTTGACCGATTCGGCGGTGAGCATCTTGTTCACGCTGAAGAGCGAACCGATGTCGCGCAGGAAGTCGAGGAACTTGAGGCCGCGGAGCCATTCGGCGTTGTTGACCATCTGCGC
This sequence comes from Victivallales bacterium, assembly GCA_017525435.1. Lineage (GTDB taxonomy): Bacteria > Verrucomicrobiota > Lentisphaeria > Oligosphaerales > Oligosphaeraceae > RGIG1601. The sequence continues at coordinate 8,796 of JAFXSU010000124.1, read as the reverse complement.
CTTGCCTTCGCCGAAATCCAGGAAACGCGCGAGCTGTGCCTGGAGGCAGCGGACATTCTCGTCGATGGTCTCGACGGTCATGATCGGGCGCGCCTCCATCTTGCCGGAGGGGTCGCCAATCATCGCCGTGCCACCGCCTACCAGTGCCAGTGGCCGATGGCCGCAGGCTTGCAGCCATCGCATTGCCATGATGGGCAGAAGGTGACCAATATGCAGGCTGTTGCCGGTGGGGTCAAAGCCGATATAGAAGGTGATGGGGCCCTCGCCGAGACGCTTCTGGATGGATGCCGCATCCGTGGCCTGGTAGATGAATCCACGTTCCTGAAGGATATCCCACGCATTCTTCTGCATAGTCATAACGCCTATTTGTTACTTTGCCATAAAGAAAAAGGCACGGGAACCGCAGGGCATCCGTGCCTTTCAGGACAACAAAATCAAACCATTCGACTAGGCACCAACGATTTCCTTGACGGTGACGCGGGTGAGTTCCTGACGATGGCCATTCTTGCGACGGCTGCGCTTGCGGCGCTTCATCTTGAAAACGATGAGCTTCGGACCGCGGAAGTGCTTCTTGATTTCAGCAGTGACCTTCGCACCTGCGACAGTGGGGGTTCCGAAGACGGTGCTGTCGTCTTTCACGATGGCCAGCACGTCTGCGAACTCAACGGCCGCACCCTCGTCGCCCGCGATGCGATCGACATCGAAATCCTGACCCGGCTCGACCTTGTACTGTTTGCCGGAGGTCTTGATGATTGCGTACATTGTTACGACTCCTTGGAATGGAATTTATTATTTCAACCGAAAATGTTTGGGAAAGTCCGTAAAAGCCATACTGTAATGCCATTTTCCCGATTTTCAAGTCATTGCGGGCTTTCTTACGCCTGACAGGGGTGGAAAAAGCCCGATCTCGGATTTCGGATCTCAGAGTCGAGGGACTCAGGGACTCGGGAGATTTGGATTTCCGGCGGCGGTGTCGTCACAAAGCCCGCCGGAACACGTGGAAACCGCTATATTGAAGCAAATTCCCTTTTCACGGCAAACCCAATTCACACGAACATGGCATTCCTCGACGAAAACTACCTGCTCACTTCCCCGCTGGCGCGCGACCTCTACGAAGAAATCGCAGAGTTGCCGATTCTGGATCCCCATAACCATTGTGATGTCAAGGCACTTGCCGAAGACCGTGGTTTCACTGACATCTGGGACGCCGAGGGCGCGACCGACCACTATGTCTGGGAATTGGAGCGCAAATGCGGCGTTGCAGAGGAACTCATCACCGGCAAGACGACAGACAACCATGCGAAGTGGCTGGCACTGGCCGGTGTCTTCGAACTCTTTGCGGGCAATCCCACTTACGAGTGGATTCACCTGGATTTGAAACGTCGGCTGGGCATCGACTTGGAGATTAACGCGGAGAACGCCGAGGCGATCTGGCAGGCCGCGCAGGCGAAGCTCGCCACTCCGGAGTGCAGCCCTCAGTCGCTGATTTTGGCGATGAACGTGGAGGCGATGTGTTCGACCGACGATCCGGCTGACACGCTGGAACACCATGTCACTCTCGCGTCCAGTCGCCTTGCCGGAAGGGTGCGGCCGACCTTCCGCCCGGATGCCGCGATGAACATCGAAAAGCCCACCTGGAATGCCTACGTGGATCATCTGGCAAACCGCTGGTGCATGAAAATTAACGACTTAGATGACTTTTTCACTGCCCTTCAGAAAGGCCACGACTTGATGGAGCGCCTGGGTGCCCGCGCCTCCGACCACGGCATCTACATCCCATACGGCCAGCAGGTCGAACGCGCTGTCGCCGTGAAGCTCTTCGCCAAGGCGCGTTCTGGAGAAAGACTCGATGTTGCGGAAGTCGCCCAATTCAAGGCGTTCTTCCTCAATGAGGTCGCGGAGATGGATGCCAAGAGCGGCTGGGTCTTCCAGCTCCATTTCGGAGTCATCCGTGATGTCCGCAAGTCCCTGTGGGATGCCATCGGGGCGGATGCGGGCGGAGACATCGCCGACCACGACGTGGCTTTCCTGGCGCCGTTGATGCCCTTCCTCAACCGCTTTGACGGCCGGCTCAAAACCATCCTCTACAACATGAGTCCTGTCCATAACGCCACGCTGGCGGCACTGACCCGTGCCTTCGGAGCCACGGTCTGCCTGGGACCGGCCTGGTGGCTCAACGACTCCTACGAAGGGATGCGCAACCAGTTCAACCTGGGCGGCTCGATTGACCTTATCAGCAACATGACAGGGATGGTTTCCGACTCCCGCAAGATTCTTTCCTACGGTTCGCGCTTCGAACTCTACCGCCGCACTCTCGCCGAGACGCTCGCCACGATGGCAAATCGTGGCCAGATGCCCTCCGCCGTCGCCAAGAAACTTGCTCGACGGCTTGCCTATGACCGCCCGAAGGAGTTCTTCGGGTTCTAATATTATATGGATAATACCAAGGTCATAACCTTCAATGTGCGCTGCGCGGGACCGTGGGACTTGTCGCCAAACTCCTGGGAGGAGCGGCTCCCGCGCATCCAGCAGTTCCTGAATGCGGAACGGCCCGTGCTCTTTGGTGTGCAGGAGGCCTCTCACGCGCAGATGGTTGGTCTTCTTGATGGAACGGCGTACCGCTTTGTCGGCGGTGGGCGCGATGACTTCCATCGGAAGGGCGAGTACTCCGGCATCTTCTATGACCCGCTGCGCCTGGAGGTTCTGGATTGGGGAAATTTCTCCCTCGGCGACAATCCGGCGGTGGCGGGCGTGTGCGCCTGGGGCGCGGCATGTCCGCGCATGGCGACCTGGGGATTTTTCCGTGAACTTGCCAGCGGTCAGCGCTTCAGTTGCTACAACACGCATCTTGACCACATCAGCGAGGAGGCGCAAATCAAGGGCCTCACGTTGATTCTTAGCCAGATGGCAAGCCACTATGCTGATGTGCCACAGTTGCTTATGGGAGATTTCAATGCTCCGCCAGACAGCCCTGTTTGGACGCTTGCCAGCACAGAGCTGGAGGATGCCCGCGGCATTGCCATGGGAGAGATCTCCGGTCCGCAGAATGCGACTTACCACAACTGGGGGCAAAGTGCAACGGTGATCGATTACATCTTCGTTTCACGGGGACTGACTGTTTTGAACTACCGCGTCGATGACCGAATGGTGGATGGCGGCTACCTCTCCGACCACTACCCGGTCATCGTAGAGCTGATGTTCGGCGCAACCCGCCGACCGCTGGTGTTGGCGTAGGGAAGCCTGTTTGTGCATTCGGTTTTCTGCCCATGGTGATGAATCATCGCCATCAACCTTTTACCACCGTCACCCCTTTTCTCTTTCGGGTTCAACTTCTAACGGAGCTACTGCTATGCGTGGAAAACTGTCGAAATCTGCACTTCTTTGCCTGCTTTGTTGCCTGACCGGGGCATTTGCCGCAGAGCTGGATGTGGACAGGCTGACATTGAAGGGTTACACGACGAAGGAAGTCCCCTTCTACACAATCTACGAACCTATCGAGTTCGTGTTGGAGATGGATTTTGGCGGGCAGGAGCTGGAAGGCAACTATACCCTCGATTGGAGCTGTTCGGGGGATGATGGCGTGACCCAGAAGGGGCAGTCCGCCGCAACCGAGCCGGTGCATATCCAGACGGTGCTGGACCGGCCAGGCTTTGTGCATGTCCACGCTCTTTTAAGAGACCCCGACGGGAAGGCCGTGGTGAATGCAAAGGGCGTCGGCGAGGCAGGGAAGGTCACTTTTGATGGTGGTGCAGGCGTGGATGTCGAACAAATCCACGGCATCCCTGAACCGCCGGACTTCGATGGATTCTGGAAGCGCCAGCTGGCGAAACTGGATGAAGTTCCGTTGGCGGTCAACTACATGACGGAGGTCCCCAGTCCTATGGAGGGGGTGAAGGTCTATGCGGTCTCCGTGGCTTGCCCTGGACCTGCTCCGGTCACGGGATATCTTGCGATTCCCGAGGGCGCGGCGGAGCATTCCCTTCTCGCCATCGTCCGTTTTCAAGGCTATTCCACCAATTTGCAGCAGGTCTCACGCTGGTTGTCCAAATCGGCGGTTATTTTTGAAATCAACGCCCACGGCTATGATTTGCTCAAGGCGCACGATCCCGAGACCGGCAAGCAGTACCATCAGGATTATGTGGCGGCACTGAAGTCGAATGGCTACAGCTATGCATTTGACCCGGCACAGAATCAGAATCCCGAGACGGCCTACTTCAACGGCATGGCGTTGCGTGTCCTGAGGGCGTTGCAATTTGTCAAGTCGCTTCCGGAGTGGGATGGCAAGACATTGGAGGCACGAGGTGGCAGCCAGGGCGGTCTTCAGACCATCTGGGCGGCGGCGCTCGACCACGATGTGACTTCCGCATTTCCCGAAGTGCCTTGGTGTTGCAATCTTGCCGGAAAATCCTGCGGAAGGATGGCGCCCTCCTGGGGAATCCCGTATGTGAAGGAACTCAACTACTACGATCCCATCCACCTGGCAAAACGCATCCCGAAAAGCTGTTCCGTGAATGTCGTCCGCGCCGGGCTGGGTGACTACACTTGCCCGCCATCCGGAATTGCCGCCTTCTACAACAATCTGGAATGCCCCAAAGAAATCAAGTGGGTGCAGGGATCGACGCATGGTTTCGTGCCGACATACGACTGCCAGCGCGTCACCTTCTCTGCCCCTTGAGCATCGGTCATTCTCCGCCTCCTGAGACCATCCACGGCACAAAAATGGCGATTGTCGGGGCTTTTCTGTGGAAAAAACGCAGGTGGCGAGTTGCAAATTGCAAAAGACAACTATATTACATTTTTGTCACGTCGCTGGTTTCGGAACCTGTCGGCAAGGTGGTTGTGAACCGGGTCAGATGGGGAACCAAGCAGCCCTAAGCAAACAACTTGGGTGCCAGTCATTCCGGGGTCGGCGGCGTGACTTTTTTGTTTTGAAGTTGCGGGGAGTTTGGATGATAAATCCTGTAACTAATTGATAATAAATAATTAATAGCTAATTAAATAATTTCCTATGACCTATCAAGTGCTTGCCCGCAAATGGCGCCCGCAGACTTTTGCTGAAGTCGTTGGGCAGGAGCATATTGCCCGGACCTTGAAGAACGCCATCCAGGCGCAGCGTATCGGTCATGCGTATCTTTTCGTTGGTTCCCGCGGAATCGGCAAGACCACTTCCGCGCGTATTTTCGCAAAGGCGCTCAACTGCCTGAATCTCCAAAACGGCGAACCGTGCTGTGAATGCGAAAACTGCCGTGAAATCGCGGCGGGGAACTCGCTGGATGTGCTGGAAATCGACGGTGCTTCGCACAATGGCGTGGACGACATGCGTGCCATCCGCGACCAGGTGCAATACCCCCCGACCAAGTGCCGGTATAAAATCTACATCATCGACGAAGTACACATGCTCTCGGCGGGGGCCTGGAACGCCCTGCTTAAGACGCTGGAAGAGCCGCCGCCATACGTGAAGTTCCTCTTTGCGACGACCGAGCCGCACAAGGTGTTGCCGACCATCATCTCGCGCTGTCAACGTTTCGACTTGCGGCGCATTCCGGTGCCGCTGATTGCGGAACGTCTGCGTCAGATTGCCGATGCGGAGAAAATCTTTGTGGAAGACGCCGCACTGGCGGCGATCGCCCGCGCGGCGGACGGAGGGATGCGCGATGCGCAGTCCATCTTCGACCAGATGATTGCCTTCTGTGGCGGAAATTCTGCGGACGAGACCATCCGCGAGGCGGATGTCATCAATGCCTTTGGGCTGGCTTCCGATACGGAACTGCGGACGCTGGTGGCCAGTATTTTCGCAAATCAGCTAGGCGGAGCGATGGATGTCATTTCGCGTTTGGCGGAGTCTGGCCGCGATCTCAGTCGCGTTTTCGAGGATTTGGTGGAGTATGTCCGCAATTTGATGTTGGCGGGGACCTGTAAGGATGCCGCTAAGTTCCTGGAAGTCAGCCGTGAGGCACTTTCGAGTCTGGTGGAACTGGCGAAATCCGTTCATCCCACAATGGTTCAGCGAGTGCTGGCGGGCTTTGTCGCACAGGAGCGGACTTTCCGCGATTCCCTCAACAAGCGCATTGCGCTGGAGGTCATTGTCGCGCAGGTGATGACCGACGCCCACAGTGTCCAGCTGGATGACATTCTTACGCACTTGAATGCGCTGAGTGGACTGATTCCCAAGGAGCAACTTGCTGCCGTGCAGCCCGTGGTGAACAACGTGCAATACACCCCGTTGCCCGTTGAAACAGTTTCGGCTAGTGCTGCTAGCCAACCTAGCCCTACTAGCCCGCCTAGCCCTTCTAGCCAACCTAGTACTGCTAGCCCCTCTAGCCCGCCTAGCCCACCTAGCCCTGCTAGCCTTACTAGCTCGCCTAGCCCTGCTAGTGCTGCTAGCCCCTCTAGCCCTGTTAGCCCATCGAGTGTAGAAAGTCCGTCGAGCCAGGCCAACCTCCCACCGGAGCAGCCAGATGTGGTTCCTTCCACAGTTGGCGCAGATGCTGTGGCGATCCTGATGCGTGGGGAAGCACCTGCGGAATCCGCTATGTCAGCTTCCTCGTTGAGCGTCGAGCCTGTGAAGAATGGCTATCGGAAAGCCACGAAGGAAGAACTCCAAGAGGTGCAACAAATTCCTGGCGTTCAGGAAATAGCCCATCGTTTTAATGCCGATGTCTTTGATGCCCGCATCAAAGAAGGGTAAAAGATAGGTTACAGGACACAGGCTAGATTTGCCAGCAGCCCCTCCCTCTTTTCCCTTTCCTCCTCCCCTTTTCCCTGTGCCTTATATAAAAAGTGGAAGTCAAGTTTCCTCCAGCGTTAGAACATCTAATCGCCCATCTTGGGCGGCTTCCAGGCGTAGGGCGTCGCACCGCTCAGCGTTTGGCGTTCTCGATGTTGAGCTGGAAGGACTCGGACCTGAATTCGCTGGCGGATGATCTGGCGCATCTGCATGAGCGCGTGAAGAATTGTCCGCAATGCGGCAACTACACCGAGGGCGGGGAGTGCGTGGTCTGTGCCTCGCCTCGCCGGGACCGCCGTCAAATCTGCGTGGTGGAGCAGGCGAGCCAGATTGCGGTCTTTGAGCAGACGGGCTACAATGGCCTTTACCATGTGCTTGGAGGGCGCCTTTCGCCCCTCTCTGGCGTTGGCCCTGAGGCACTTCGGATCCAAGAATTGCGTGAGCGACTAGCTGGCGGCGAGGTCAATGAGCTCATTCTTGCGACCAGCCCGGATGTCGAGGGAGAGGCAACCGCAAATTATCTGGCTGAACTCTGCCGGGACGCAGGAGTCACCATTACCCGCATTGCCTCCGGCATTCCTGCCGGAGCGGACGTGGGGTATGCAGATCCCGCCACGCTCTCGCGTGCCTTGGGGGGAAGACAGAAGATTTGATTTTCAACTTGGGGATGGGAAACCGTTCCCGAATCCATAAGAACCAGGAGACAATACCATGCGAATTCTTGTCACAGGCGGCGCCGGTTTCATCGGCAGTCACATCGTTCAGCACTTCCAGGGCAAGGCCGAGATTCGGGTTCTGGACAATCTGCGTACCGGCTACAAGAAGAACCTCGATGGCTTGGAATGCGAGTTCATTGAAGGCTCGATTTTGGACAAGTCGCTGCTTGCCAAGGCAATGGAAGGGGTTGACTATGTTTTCCACCTGGCCGCGCTGATTTCCGTTCCGGAATCCATGGCCAAGCCAGTCGAATGCGTGGAACTCAATGCCATCGGCACGCTGAATGTATTGGAAGCTGCCGCGCAGGCTGGAGCGAAGAAACTCTGCCTTTCCACCTCTGCCGCCATCTACGGAGACAATCCCACGGTGCCAAAAGTCGAGACGATGGTTCCCGAACCCAAGAGCCCCTACGCAATTACCAAGCTGGACGCAGAATACTACTGCCAGATGTACACCCGTGAACGCAACCTTCCCACCGCTTGCCTGCGCTATTTCAATGTCTTCGGACCGCGTCAGGATCCGCACAGCGCCTACGCGGCGGCGGTGCCGATCTTCATTGCGAAGGCACTGGCCAATGAGCCTCTGACCATCTTCGGCGACGGCGAACAGACCCGCGATTTCATCTTCGTTAAGGACATCGTGAAGGCGAATGCCTTCTTTGCGACCGAGTGCGAGGCCACTGGCGTCCACAACATCGCCTACGGCGGCGTCATCACCATCAACGACCTGGCCGAGAAGATCGTCCGGCTGACCGGCTCGAAGTCCGAAATTGTCCACCAGGGCGTGCGTGCCGGCGATGTGAAGCACTCCTACGCCGCCATCGGGAAACTCCAGGCGACCGGCTTCAAGCCCTCCTTCAATTTCGAGGAAGGCCTGGCGCAGACCATCGAATTCTTCAAGAGTCAACGCGGATAAGATGCTCACACTGCTTTTTGTTTGCAGTTCAAACCGTACCCGCAGCCCGCTGGCCGCCGCACTCTTCAACCAGTTCGCCAAGGAGGGCGGGCTGTCGGAATGGCAGGTGGACTCGGCCGGGCTGCGCGCCCAGCATGGCGCGGCAATTGCCGATCCTGTTCGCACGGTTCTTGCCGAGCGCGGGCTGGAGCCATTGCGCGTGGGCGTGCAGGAGCTCAATGCGAAACTCGTCAAGTCCGCCGAATTGATTCTGTGCATGACGCGAGACCAAGAGCGCGAGATTAAGAAGAAATTCGTCGCCGCTCGCAACAAGACCAAGACGCTGATGTCTATCCTGCGGGAAGAACGCGATGTCTTTGATCCCAACAAGCAGGACCTCGAGCGCTACCGCGCATGTCTGGCGATGATGGAGCCTGCGTTGCGGGCATTGGTGGAGC
>JAFXSU010000123.1 GCA_017525435.1 Victivallales bacterium | reverse complement strand
CGCAAAGCCCGCCTGATGCAAAGCCGTGATGCATTCCAGCAGCCGTTTCAGGGTGGATAGCAGTTTTTCGGACGGCAGAGGGCCATGCGCAAGCCGCGCAGCCAGGGTGTCCGGCGTATAGTTCTTCTCAGTTCCCGCATTGTCGGCGGGTTCCATGGTGTAGTAGAAGCTGGATTCATCCTCGCCGACATGGAAGATGTTCAGGAGCAGGGGACTGGCCTCGGCAAGACGGCGGTAGTTCGTGATGCCCTTGAGTTCACGCTCCCAGCCCGAACCGACCTTGCTTTTGGAAATCACCTTCAATGCCACACGCTTCCCGGAGGCGTCCTGGCAATAATAGACATCGCCGTATGCCCCGCTTCCACAGCGAGTTAATACTTGCAGACCATAAAGATGCATTGTATTCGCAGTCATGAAATTGCCATTGCTTTGGAAGAAAAATGAGCGAATCGGCTGTCGTTTTGGAAGAAAAATGAGCGAATTGTCTGTCGTTTTGGAAGAAAAATGAGCGAATTGGCTGAAATCGGACATCCAAAGCCGGAAAAGCGGCACCATACGGCTAGCGAACATTGTCGTCAATTCACATGATGCCACAGTACAATATTGGTACAATACTGCCGTTACGGGAATTTGCCCCGAAACGGGCTGGGAAACGCCCTTGAAAAAAGCTGGAACGTTCCCAGCGGCCCGAAAATGCCCCTTTCTTGAAGGCAAGGTGCTTTCAGACATGTATATCCCTAACCCACCTTTGCCTTCGTCCTGGGGCATTTCTGGACGTGTTTATAATTTGGTCTCCCTCACCTCAGCGAGGCACTGCGGTCGGCGGGGACGCGGTAGCGCTCCAAGATGGCGGGGGTTTGATCCAGCATCTTCTTGCGTTTCAAAGTAACTGGCGTTTCTTGTTCGCCAAAATAGAAGGTGATGAACTCCTCCTGGCTCTCTTCCACCAATGAAATCAAATGCCGGAGGTTGCGAACTGGCTGTCCATTGACCTTGGTTAGGATTTCCGAACGAAAGCCCTGGTAGCCAACATTGAGTTTGTCGGCCAACACCGTGGTCATCACCACGATCTCCTGGTCGTCGAACTCCTTGTCCAGGAACATCTTTCGTTGTAGCTCGTCCGGCGGCGTTCGCTTGCCCCATTCGTCTAGCAGACTATAGGAGAGCGTGGTGAAGACGAAGCCGCCCACGATGTAGTAGTCCGGAAGTTTGTCGTAGAGATAATCATGGCATTGGAAATAGAATTTTCGGACAGGCAATTCCACCTTGATTTCCTCGCCGCCACGCAGGATGTCCAGCCTCACCGTCTCGCCGACCTGCTTCTGGTGAACCAGCGTCACGAACGATCGAGCATCGCCATTCTCACTGCGAATTCGGGCGCTATTGGCGATTTTCACCCCGTCAATGGCCAGCAACACATCATCCAGTTCCAGCAATCCCTGGTTAGCCTTGTTGATCTGGACGATCCGAACGCCGGTCTGGCCTGCCTTCATCTTCAAGAACTCCCGCTCGTCCTCGTTTTCAAGGGTGGCATACTTGAAGCCGAGCCTTCCAAAGCCGTTTACCATGCCATCCTCAATATCTTTGAGAAAATGGCGGATAATCTCCGTCGGAATCATATATCCGAGTGCTTCGCCACTGTCATTGTTCTGGAATGCAATGCCGACGACGCGTCCGCGGCTGACCACCGGCCCACCGCTGTTGCCGGGGTTGATTGCCGCATCCAGTTGGGCGGCCAAAAGGTAGTTTAAGGACTGGAGGTAAAGTTGCGTCTCGATTCGGGAGATGATGCCCTGGGTGATGGAGAGACCATCACCGCCGATTGGGAAGCCCGCCACGGAGACCTGTGTCTGCGGAGGCGGGGTCTCCCCGATGTCGAACGGCAGGATGTCGTCGAAGAAGGACTGGTCCTTGACCTCCAGAAGCCCCAGATCGCAGTCGTTGTCGATTGCCTTAACCACTGCCTCAAAGGCCTCGTCGGAACTCTGCTTGGTGACGGTGATGTATGTGGCATAGACCAGGTTGTGGGCGTTGGTGAGAATCTGGTTCCCGCGAATGACTACGCCGGAGCCGGATGAGGAGTCCTGTCCCTTGTCGTGCCACGGGATGAAGTAGTCCGGGAGATATGCCTGCGTGTCGATGCGGACTACGGCGTTGAGCGGGTCGATCTCGCTCATCGGCGGGAAGTTGTTGGTGTCTTGTGCAAGAACTGCACATGCCGTCAGCACGACGGCCAAAAGGCAAAGGTACTTTCTCATGGCTTTTTATTCTCCCTGTTTCTGTTGCTCTTTCTGAATTTCCGCCTGGACTGCCTCCAGGCTCTCCTGGCAGCCTTCTACACCATGTTCGGCGCCGAGCCGATAGATTTCCATGGCGCGGACCTTGTCCCCCAAAAGGCTGTCGCTGGACAGCAGGCTACCTAACATCAGGCACAAGTCCCAGTTGCCCTTGCGAATGCCCTCTTCAAAGAGTTGGATACCAAAATCCACATCCCGCCGCACGCCGTCCCCGAAGAGGAACTGCGTACCGAGGTCGTCATACAATGCGGACAAGCGGAGTCCATCCAAGTAGGCACGCATCCGGTAGATGGCGGCCGTACGGGAATCTTTGCCCATCCACCGCCTGACGGCGAAAACCGCCTCCGCCTCACCGTAGTGACGCGCCACGGACTCGGCGAGCAGTCGGTCGATTTCCTCCGCATCGCAGGGGAGTTGATGTTCTTTGTACTGGTAGTCGCTCAACCGTAGCACGGAATGGTCATCGCCATTCCGCGCATTCTTCAGATGCAGCTCGCCCGCTCGTTGGACATCGCCGTGTGCATCGTAATAATCCGCCAGGTTGTGAAGCGCCACGCCAAAGCCCTTCTCTGCCTGCGCTTTGAGGATTTCGAGGCGTTTCTCCTCACCGAGCAGCTCGCCATACCCAGCCCCGCACAACTGCCTGGCAGCGTAGTCGCTTCCCTTCGCCGCCGCCATCTGATAGTATTTCGTGGATGTTTCCATGTTTACAAACGGTGCATTCGGAAGGGAATACAGATAGCCAAGCGCATTCATGGCATCCACATTGCCATGCTCCGCCGAGGCTTCCAGTAATTTGAGTGGCTCGGCCAGATTATCTTCCTGAGCATGGAACAAACTGACCAGCCCCTTGGCCAGCTCCATGTCGCTGTTGGCGGGAACCATGGTCGGTAGCTCCTCAATGAAGGGGAAGGCGGCGAGCTTGTCATAGGCAATATCGTCGTTGTACAAGACCGCCTGTGCCATATAGGCGTATGCCTTGGACAAAGTGGCCGGAATTTCCGCGTAGAACTCCTTCTTGGGGTCTTCGTCATATTGAATAAGATATTTCACGCCAAGTTCACGAAGCGCTCGCGGGTAGTATTGCTCTGCTGCCTTTGCATACCACTCCATGGATTTCTCGTAGTCGATGGGCACGCCTTCGCCGAGGCGGTGCATGATGGCGATCTCGCACATCGCCTGGAGATCGCCGTCCTTCGCGGCTTTCTGATAGCATTTCATCGCCTCGTCGTAT
>JAFXSU010000122.1 GCA_017525435.1 Victivallales bacterium | reverse complement strand
GCTGGGATGCATCGCCCAGGACAACTGCGGGCGTTTCCTGCAATTCAACCAGGCGGTGTTCTACGTGGGTTCCTGCATTTCGCTCGTCGCGATGGGATGGTTCCTGCAAAGCCACCGTGGACTGGCATCCATCTGCATCGTAATGGGCACAGGTGCCGCCATCGGTCTGCTCTCCGTGCTGGTCCTGCGAGGTGTGGACGAAACAGCCACGCTACGAGAGTCCTCCCGCCAGCCGGTCCTCCCGCAATTGCGCCACGCCTTCCACGACCGGATTTTCCTGAAGCTTCTTCTGGCCAATTTCTGCCTGAACCTCTGCCTCATTCTGGCAGTGCAGAACCAGATTCTCGCCATCAAACGAAGCTATGGAGCCAGCGACTGGACGGCGATGCTCTACTCGCTGGTAATGTGCGCGGGAGGCATCTTCTTCACCTACCTGGCCGCCGCCGTGGTCAAATACCTCGGGCCTCGGCAGATTCTACTCATCACTCTGACCGCCCTGGCAGGACTGTGCTTGGCGTGGTGGATTGCGCCTAAGACTCTGAACGCCTGGCTCTTCATCCCGCTCTTCGCCATCGCGGGTGGAGCCGGCGCACTCTTTGACAGTTGTGTGGCGCACTACTTCCTCGCCAGCGTCCCCCGCGAAAACCAGGTCATCTGCTCCATTTGCAATTATCTTCTCGCAGGTGGCGGAGCCGGTGCCGTCGGATTGATTGGCGTTGGCACGCTTCTTCGCCATCTGGTCCCCAAGGACCTTCCTGATGCAGAAGTGCTTGGGGCATATCAACACTTCTATGCGGTCGGGCTGGCACTCTGCCTGCTGTCGCTGTGGGCGGTAGCCGCATTGCCGCCATTGCCGATGGAGCTGCGAACTCCGCCCAAGCATGGTGTCTGAGGCGAAGCCGCTTTTGGTCTTCGCCATTCAATATTGCATATTTCTTTGAAATTCAATAGTATAATATCTATCTCAAGAAGAAGATATTATTTCCAAGGTGTCATTCGGCATGCCCCTGCCACGCCATCTTCAATGTCCTGCATTACCACGCCATGATAGTCGATTGGCACGGCACAATCGCCTGCGAGGAGCTGTGCGATGCGATTGAGAATTTGCGAAGACTCACGGGTCGGGGGTTTCTCGCCTGGAACGTATGGCCAGGCAATCGGCGCTAGCAGTAGAAGATTGCCATTCGCACAGGTCTCGAAGAGCTTTCCGCCCGGTTTGTAAATTGGCGAGAACCCCTTGTTTTGTAAGGCAATAACGCGATAGCCGGCTTCAAAAGCAAGGCGGGCGATTTCACGTTCCCCGTGGCTGATGCAGGGCGAAACCAACACCGCGCCATGCCTGGCTGCTTCCAGCAATTCAGCCGCCTTGGTGGCAAACTCGGGCGTGGTCTTCGCCACCACTGGTTTGCCCTTGGCATCACGCAGGATACGCCAACCACCACCAGATAGCCGCTCGCGAGCATAGGAAAAATACGACCGAGAGCACTGCACCTGCCGAATCTCTGGATAGTCTAGCAGAAAGTGATTGCCGATTGCCATGAAATGCCCTATAACCTTGGCGCACGCGCCAAGGCGCAGGACAGCATCGCGGCACGCGCCTTGGTTCTGCGCTTCGCCGCGTGCGGCGAAGTTAATTGGCAAATCGCGCACTACCTTGAACAATGTAGGATTAGCACGCTTGATTGCCAAGCGTCGCGGATTATCCTGCAGATAGGCAATCATCTTTTCCAGTTGTCCGCGCCGTAGCAATACGATATCCACATAGCCAGGTGCCCAGAATTTCTTGCCCTGCGCCTCGCCGACGGAAAGGTTCTGCACCTCGCCGCCGGAAGGGTTCTGCGCCTCGCCGCGTGCGGCGAGGTTTAAAACCCGCGAAGTGCTTTTGGATTTCAGGCTGCCGACAATCGCGCCCAATGGCTTCGGCTGATTTTTCTCCACAAAAATTATGAAATGCAGATGATCTGGCATCAGCTGCGTGCAAATCAACGATACACCCGGCCATTGCTGTGGCAATTCCGCCAGGCATTGCTCCACAATCCGTCCCGCATCTGATGGCTCCACCATCCATTTGCCATCACATTCCACGAGTTTCCCCAATAGCGGCCGCCTTCCCTCGATGGTAAGAGTAATCATATAGATGCTGCGTCCGGCGTAATCCCAGCCGTTCATCCGACGTCCCATCCGATGCTTGGTTTCTGCACGCAGCATGTGCCTTTAGAACTCAATATAGACAAACGAGTTTGGCTGCATCCTGAGCGTCAATGTGCCATCTGCGGAGACCTTCGGGAAGACCTGCGTATATATCCGGAGACAGTCGGTCAAATGGCAGACGGGCGTTTTGCCACGAAGAGCTTCGGGAATCTGCAACGTCACCGGCTTGGGCGCCGTGATATCGTCGTTGTCGGTATAGCGCGTCACCAGCACTCCGACAGAGCCATCTTTGCCTATCGCCGCTGTGGCATAGATATCCGGCAAATCCGTGATGCCCACGGCGACCTCCGCTCCAAGACGACGCAACCTTGACCACGCAAGGAACGGATAATATCCCCGCAACGGCTCCAGCGAGGTAAGGTGGAACATGTTGTTCATGCCGCATCCGACGCGTGCGTCATAGAACATCAACATGTCCAGCGAAGTACGCTGAAGCGCCGACATCGCCGCCGCGACAAATGCCGCGCCCTTGTAGTTCCGGCTGCCCGACTCGCAGTCCAGCGAATAGGGCCATTCATCGCTCCACCCGCGAACATAGTTGTATTCATTCAGAATCGACTCCGCGTTACCGTAACCATATCTGGCCATCAGCTCGTGGACGGCATCAGCCTTGGCGACCAGAGCCTCAACCGTTGAGCAATAGTAGTGCCACGAAAAGAAATCCAACTGCACAGCATTTTCGCGGCAGTGCTTGAGGATTCTTTCGCCATACTCCAAATCCCAGCCCAGGGACGGACCGCCAATCTTCAATTTCGGGAAACACCGTTTCAGATACAAGGCGACCTCTGTGAAGAACTCGCAGAACTGCGAGACCGTCCCAGTCCATGTCGAACTCGGGCGGCCATCCGCCGCCGGCTGGTTGTCCGGCTCGTTCCAGATTTCCCAATATTGGATATTCCAGTGGAAGCCATCCGCCCAGCCCTCGTTGTAATGTCGGATGACATGTTCGCAGACAACCGCCCACTTGTGGAAATCCCGCGGGGGGTTGACACCGTATTTCTTGATCCAATGTTCAATCGACTGCCCCAGGCGGTAGAAAGGCTCCGTCCCCGCAAGGCGGATATTCTCCAGATATTCATCCGTCAGGGTGAAATCATAGTTTTCAGGCTTCTCCGCATCCGCCTCAAAATCTGGAAAGACTCCAGTGATGTCCACAGAGTGCCACCCGCCGTAGGAATGGCAATGTGCAGAGTCATGCAGGCGTGCGTAGGGAATCTCCAGCGCGGCGAATTCGTCGAAATTCGAGACCGTCTGGTCGGAACGCGCTTTCGACGGGCCGTTGTTGACCGCATTCATGGCTTTGATCGGTCCCAGCGCGTGTTCGAGGTCAATGCGGATGCAACCATGTCCTAGAGTATTCATCTTTGGCAGAGGATTATGAGGTATAATGTTGATTTCAACATAAAAAAGGCACCGCACTAACATTGGCTAGCACGGTGCCTTTCCATTTCCTATGACAAACGAATTACATCAGCTTGCCAATCTGCTGATAGAGGTCGTTGCGGCGGGTGGCGTCCTTCTCGCAGGCCTTGTAGAGGCCCTCGGCCTCGGCCTTCGCTGGGGAGTTCTTGAGGCTGGAGAAGCGCTTCTCGCCGGCCAGGAAGTCCTGGAACTTGCCGTTGACTTCTGCCGGGCCGCCCCAGACAAAGCGCGGCTTGCCCTCGCCAGGCTCCGGGTTGTAGCGATAGACGGGGTAGTAGCCACAGGCCACCGCCGCCTTCTCCTCGTCCTGCGCCATCATCATGGTCTTCAGACCGTGGTTGATGCACGGTGCATAGCACATCAGGATGGACGGTCCCTTGTAGGCCTCGGCCTCGACCATCGCGTCGATCAGCTGCTGCTGGTTGTAGCCCATCGCGCAGGACGCGGTGTACACATAGCCGTAGCTCATCGCCATCAGGCCCAAGTTCTTCTTGCCGGTGCGCTTGCCGCTCATCGCGAACTGCGCCACCGCGCCCAGCTGAGTGGACTTGGAGGCCTGTCCGCCGGTGTTGGAGTAAACCTCGGTGTCGAGCACCAGCACGTTGATGTTGCGACCGCTGGCCAGCACGTGGTCCAGTCCGCCGAAGCCGATGTCGTATGCCCATCCGTCACCGCCGATGATCCACACGGACTTGTCCACGAAGTAGTCGCCCAGTTCATAGACCTTCGCGCAGGTCTCGCACTTGCAGCCGCCGGCGATGGCGCCCTTCAGGTAGTCCTTGATGGCGCTCTGGTTGGCGATGGCCGCCTCGTCGGTGGAATCCCACAGCTCGATGGCCTTGTTCAGGAGGTCCTTGAGTTCGGCCGGGGCCTTGTCGCTCTCCAGGAGCTTCTGGACATTCTGCTTGAGTTGCAGACGGTTGGTGTCAATGGCGATACGCATGCCCATGCCGAACTCGGCATTGTCCTCGAAGAGGGAGTTCGCCCACGCGGGTCCGCGGCCGTCCTTGCCAAAGGTGTAGGGGATGGTCGGGAAGGTGCCGGAGTAGATGGAGGAGCAGCCGGTCGCGTTCGCAATCAGCATGCGGTTGCCGAAGAGCTGGCTGGCCAGCTTGACATACGGGGTCTCGCCGCAGCCCGCGCAGGCGCCGGAGAACTCGAAGAGCGGGCGCAGGAACTGGCTGCCCTTCACGCTGGTGGTCTTGTTCGCGCCGACCACGTTGTCCGCCGTGCTCAGGAAGAATTCGACATTCTCGTTCTCGCCACGCGCCTCGGCGGCGGTGAGCTTCTCCCAGGTCAGGGCGCACTTGGAGTCGTCGATGACCTTGCCCTTTTCGTCCTTGACCGCCTTGGCGGCCATCGGGCAGGCCTGGATGCAAACGCCGCAGCCCTGGCAGTCCAGCGGGAAGACCTGGTTCTTATAGACATACTCGGAGGCCTTCGGCTTGGTGTCCACCGCATCGAAGGCGGCGGGGGCGCCGGCCAGCGCGTCCTTCGCGATGAGCTTCGCGCGGATGGCGGCGTGCGGGCAGACCAGGTTGCACTTGTTGCACTGGATGCAGTTGGCGCTGTTCCACTTCGGGATCATCGGCGCCACGCCGCGCTTCTCCAGCTGGGCAGTGCCGGTGGGCAGCAAGCCGTCGATGGACATCGCGGAGACCGGAATCTTGTCGCCTTCCAGCTTCATGGAGGGCAGGAGGATCTTGCGGCCGAAGTCATCCAGCTTGTCAGCGGGGATGAGGGCGGCGGGAGTGTAGCACTCCACACCATCCAGGCTGGCAGGCACCGCGACCTGCTCGAGGGCGGCGGCGGTGTTGTCGATGCAGACCCAGTTCTTCTCGACGACATCCTGCCCCTTCAGCGCGAAGCGCTTCTGGATGGAGTCCTTGAGCATCTTGGTCGCCACGTCCTTGTCGAGGATGCCGGAAATCAGGAAGAAGGCGGTCTGCATCACGGAGTTGATGCGCTTGCCGAGGCCAGCCGCCTGCGAGATCTTCAGGGCGTTGATGTTGTAGAACTTGATGTGCTTGGAGATGATGGTCTCCTGCATCTCGCGGGTAAGATGGCTGAAGACTTCCTCATTGGAATACTCCGAGTTCAGCAGGAAGGTGCCGCCCTCCTTGAGTCCACCGATCATGTCGTAGCGACCGATGTAGGCGGGGCAGTGGCACGCCACGAAATCGGGCTTGGTAATCAGATACGGGCACGGGATCTCGCTCTTGCCGAAACGCAGGTGGGAGACCGTCACGCCGCCGGACTTCTTGGAATCGTAGAAGAAGTAGCCCTGCGCGTAGGTGCCTTCCTTGGAACCGATCATCTTGATGGAGTCCTTGTTCGCGCCGACCGTTCCGTCGGAGCCCAGTCCCCAGAAGGTGCAGGAGGTGGTGCCTTCCGGCTCGCATTCCAGCTCGGGACCGACTTCGAGGGAGAGATGGGTCACGTCATCGTTGATGCCGACGGTGAAGCCGTGGAACGCCTTGCCGTCCAGGTGGTCGAAGACCGCCTTGACCATCGCGGGAGTGAACTCCTTGCTGGAGAGGCCGTAGCGGCCGCCGATGATGAGCGCATCCGCGAACTCGGTGCCTTTGACCGCATTCACGACTTCCTTGTAGAGCGGCTCGCCGGCGGTGCCGGGTTCCTTGGTGCGGTCGAGAACCGCGATCTTCTTGGCGCTCTTCGGCAGAGCAGCCACGAACGCCTTGGTATCGAAGGGATTGAAGAGGCGGACCTTGATCAGGCCAACCTTCGCGCCCTGCGCATTCAGATACTTGACTGCCAGCTCGACGGTCTCCGTGCCGGAGCCCATTGCCACGATAACCTTGTCCGCATCGGCGGCGCCGACATAGTCGAAGAGGTGGTACTGACGTCCGGTGACCTCCGCCATCTTGTCCATGTATTTCTGAACCACGCCGGGCAGCGCGGCATACTGGGCATTGGTGGTCTCACGGCCCTGGAAATAGACGTCGGAGTTCTGCGCAGCCACATGCAATGCGGGCTTCTCGGGACGCAGAGCGCGCTCACGGAAGCGCTCGACATACTCCATGTTCACCAGCGAGCGCAGGGTATCGTAGTCAATCTGCTTGACCTTCTGGATTTCGTGGGAGGTGCGGAAGCCGTCGAAGAAATGCAGGAAGGGGATGGAGGCCTCAAGAGTGGAGAGATGCGCGACGGCGGCCAAGTCCAGGCACTCCTGCACGGAGGCGCTGGCCAAGAGCGCGAAACCGGTGGCGCGGCAAGCCATCACGTCCTGATGGTCACCGAAGATGGCCAGGGACTGAGCGGCGAGGGTACGGGCGGAAACATGGAAGACCGTCGGCCACATTTCGCCGGCAATCTTATACATGTTCGGGATCATCAGCATCAGGCCCTGCGAGGCGGTGTAGGTACAAGTCAATGCACCAGCCACCAGAGAGCCGTGGACTGCGCCAGCCGCGCCGGCCTCGGACTCCATCTCCACCACGTTCAGCGGACGGCCGAACATGTTCAACTTGCCCTTCGCAGCCCACTCGTCAGCATGTTCGCCCATCACGGAGGACGGGGTGATCGGGTAAATGCACGCCACCTCGCTGAATGCATAGGCGATATAGCTTGCTGCCTCGTTGCCGTCGATGGTTACCCACTTCTCTGCCATTGTTAACTCCTTAAAGATTGGTTGTAGGATGGTTTCTCCCCCTGTTGCCAGGAGAAGGCTATGTGATAAAAGAATGAAATTTCTTCAATATAACTCATATTCCGCAATTTTCACCTTCTCACAATGCAACTCCCCCATATACTCCCATAAACTTTTGGCCAGTATTTCTTTTGTTCGATAAGACTTCCCCTAGGGAAACTTTATCAGAAAACTGTGTTCCCCAAGAGAACACCTAATTGTTTTTTGCTTTACGGCTTAATGCTTAAGGCTTAAAGTTAGAATACCTCGACAGATTCCGCAGTTTGGAGGGGGTGAAATTTGGCCTCCGACCCGTTGCCCAGGCTCAGGTTCCTCGACAGATTCCGCAGTTTGGAGGGGGTGAAATTTGGCTCTGGGTTCAAGTAGATGCCTTCATTGGAGACAGAGCTTTAGCTTTTAACCTTAAGCCCAATTAGGTACCTTCACGGGGAACATAACCTATCAGAATATCATAATTTCAATACCCTGATGTCCTGTAAAAACTACAGTCCCAAGGCAAAAAACATAGGAAAACTAAGATTCCGTTTCCTTTCCCGAAAACAGACTTGCAAGTGGCCAAAAACGCATTACATTACCTCCGTAAGGGGTGGGGGGTATACCTCTCTATATGGACGCGCATTGCCTGAACAGGTTTGCCTGTTCTTCTGCTTTTGCCTCAACAAGCCTTTTCATTGTCCCTCCCTTTTCGGCAGATGCCGCGAACAGTCGCCACAATCCAGATTGGGGCGGCGGAGATGTCTTTCAAAATGAGCTCCCAGGTCTCTATGGTAAACCTCTTATAAAGGAGATGGACATGCTCCGTTGTCATTTGCGACTGTCCCAGAGCCATCAGCCCCTGAACCACAATCAGACTTTCGGTTTTCTTGAAGATAAGCCAGCGTTTGGTAGTGTGACGGAATTCCAGCGTCTGCCCTGCGACTTCGTATGTGCGATTCGGGCCATCGGAGAAATAGAGCGTCCGTCCTGGAATCTGCGTGCTCAGACCGAGGCGGTTTAGCGCCGTCTCGCCATCGGGACATATTTGCCATCGGAATTTCCTGGCAAGTGTTCGTGCTTGTTCATCAATGTCTGTCGAGACAGGGCATTGGAGCAGTTCGCTGAACCGTGGGTACTCATAGATGCCAGGGATGACGCGTCGTATGATACCCTCGTTCTTGAGCCTGACCAGGCTCTCGTCAATTTCGTGACGCTGGAAGGTAGTCAGGAAATCATCGGCGCACCATAGACCGCCAGGGCCGCGTCTTCGTATCCTTGTCAGAATTCTCTTCTTGGTTGAAAGCATTGTCATTGTCTCCTGTTTTATAGAATAAGATAATACTTTTTCTATCAATTTCAAGTTGATTTTAGAAAAACAGATATCGGATGGAAACGCCGGGAACCAAAGCACTCCCAGCCGATCTGCTCGTCGTGTCGCGCGACCTTGGTCTCCAGACGGTCCAGGCGGTCGTTCACCGCATAGCCCCGCAGGAGGTAGTCTTTGAGAATGTTAGTAGCCCAAATGCGGAAACGTGTGGCACGCAGTGAATTTACCCGATAACCAACAGCGATGATGACATCCAAATTGAAAAAGGGTTGAACTCGTGAGATTCGTCGCGAACCTTCCTGTTGAACTTGTGCAATTTTTGCACAGGTTGAAGTCTCTGAAAGTTCTCCCGTTCGGTAGATGTTCCTGATGTGGCGACTAATTACACTTCGGTCAACATCGAAAAGTTTGCCAATTCGGCTCTGCGTGAGCCAAACCGTCTCGTTTTCGAGGCGGACCTCGAGGCGGATGGTCTC
>JAFXSU010000121.1 GCA_017525435.1 Victivallales bacterium | reverse complement strand
GTACACGGGGACAAGTATGACTATTCCAAAGCTGTATATCAAGGCTCTGACACAAGAATATGTGTCATTTGTCCGGAGCATGGGGAATTCTGGCCAACGCCAAATAATCATTTAAGAGGTTCTGGATGCCCTCAGTGCGTCGGTAGAACAGTCACAACAGAAAGATTCATTGAATGGAGATAAATACAACTATTCAAAGGTCAAATATGTTAACTCCACTACGCCGGTCACTATAATCTGTCCAGAGCATGGCGAATTCATGCAAAAGCCTTCTCTACATTTATGTGGGAATGGCTGCAAAGAATGCTCCGGAAATGTTCGACTTACAACAGATAGATTTGTACGTCTAGCGCAAGGAATATACGGAGACAAATACGATTACTCAAAGTCTGAGGTAATTGGTAACAATAAAACAAAGCTACGTGTTATATGCCGTACACATGGGGAATTTTGGATAAGTCCAAATGCCCATCTGAGGGGTGTGGAATGCCCATCCTGTTACGGAACTCCAAAGAAAACAACCGAGCAGTTTATTAAAGAGGCCCGAAAAAAACACGGAGACAAATATGACTATAGCAAGGTTGATTATCAAGGTGTTGCCAACAAAGTCTGTATTATATGTCCGGAGCATGGTGAGTTTTGGCAGAATGCCGGTGCGCATCTGAGTGGTTCACAATGCCCAGCATGTAGTGGGATGCAGCGAATTGATGAAGAGCTTTTTAAGCAACGAGGTGCCAAGATTCATCATGGCAAATTCGATTACTCTAAAGTTCATTACGTCAATAGATCAGAGAAGGTTTGCATCATTTGTCCAGAGCACGGTGAATTCTGGCAGAAACCAAGCGTTCATTTACGTGGATATGGCTGCCCTATATGTGGCGGGAGTAAGCGATTAACGACTGAAGAGTTTATAGAGAAGGCCAACAAGGTTCATAACAATAAGTATACATACGCGAAGGCGAACTATATCAATACTGGAACTAAGGTCTGTATTACTTGCCCTGAACATGGTGATTTCTGGCAAGTCCCCAATAACCACTTATTAGGTGCCGGTTGCCCTAAGTGCGCAGGTAAGTACAATGACCTTGAATTCTTTATCGAACGAGCCCGAAAGGTCCATGGGGATAAATATGATTACAGCAAGGCGGAGTACAAAGGAAGCAACACCAAACTTTGTATAATATGCCCTGAGCACGGTGAATTCTGGCAAACACCAAGTGGTCATATGCTTGGACAAGGCTGTCCAGTTTGCGCTGGTCGGTATATGGACACAAAGCTGTTCATTGAACGATGCACAGAAGTCCATAATGGAAAATATGACTATTCTCTTGTTGACTACAAGGGCGCAACGGAGAAGGTCAAAATCATTTGTTCGCGACATGGTGTCTTTGAACAAGTCGCATCCGCCCATTTATGGGGGAATGGTTGTCCCATATGCAACCAGAGTCACCTTGAGAATTATGTGATGAGGGTACTCAAATCACAGAAAATCAAGTTTGAAACGCAGAAAGCCTTTGAATGGATGACGTTCAGAGGGAAAATGCATCTTGATTTCTTTCTCCCCGAACAAGGAATTGCTATTGAGTGTCAGGGGGAACAGCATTTTGCACCCAGTGAATTCTTTGGCGGTGAGAACATGTTTATTGAGACCCAAGCCAGAGATAAAGCAAAACGTGAGCTATGTGAGGCTCATGGCATCAGAATGTTATACTTTTCAGATCTTGGAATAGAGTATCCTTACCCTGTTATTGAGAATCCAGATACTCTTCTTATGGAGATTTGGAACACTGGAGACCCAGACCCAACGAAATGGAAAGATCCGGAACTCCCACTTTTTGTTTGACCAACTGCTTTTCCGAGGTCGCCAATCTCTACCAACAGACGTGAATCTCCACGTACATGTTAGAAGGCCTCGAAACAGCATTTTTGACACACTTTTTGTCACACTAGAAACGAAAAATCCCTCACAGAATGCTCTGTAAGGGATTTTTGCGGAGAGGACGAGATTCGAACTCGTGATACGGTTACCCGTATGCAGGTTTAGCAAACCTGTGGATTCAGCCACTCTCCCACCTCTCCAGTCATCCTTCGGTTGGTTACCAAACTTGTTGGTTCTCCGTTTGGGATGACAAAGTTACAAACTTTTCTTTGTTTTGCAATTATTTTTTAGCGCCGAGGATCGCAAGGATCTTGTTGGCGACGTCGCTGTTCTCCTGCGTGCCGGAGAATTCGCGGGAGCGGGGGCCGTAGGCGAACAGGGGGACCATCATCGGGGAGTGACCCTTGGAGGCGAAGATACCGAGGGCGTAGCCGTTCTCGGGTTCGGCCTTGGAGAGGATCGTGGCGCCGGTCTCGTGGTCGGCGCTGATGACCACGAGGGTGTGGCCGTCGCGCTCGGCGAAGCGGATGGCGGCCTCGACGGCCTTGTCGAAGTCGAGGGCTTCCTTGACGGTGCCCGGGAAGTCGTTGGAGTGCTCGCTCTTGTCGATGCGGGCGCCTTCGACCATCAGGAAGAATCCCTTCTTGCTGCGGGCGGAGAGGTACTCGATGGCCATCTCCGTGGTGGCGGGCAGGTAGTCACCGCGGTCCAGGGTCACGGTTTCCGGGAGGTAGAGCAGGCGCTCGGAGCCGGCGACGGCCGGGTCCTTGGGGTCGTAGACCACGGTGTAGCGGCCGCGGATGGCTTCCTGCGTGGCGAGGGGACGGGTCTCGTAGGCGTTCTGCGTGCCGGCCGAGGCGAAGGTCAGCGAGCTGCCGGGGAGGTCGGCCCAGATCTCTTCCTTCATGCCGCGGGCGGGCTGGTGGGCGAAGAAGGCCGCCGGCGTGGCGCCGTTGAGGTCGTCGGTGGAGAGCACGCCGCAGGCGTAGCCCAGCGGGGCGAGGATCTCGGGGATGTTGGGGATGCGCTCCTTGGCGGTGTTGACGCCGAGGTAGCCGTTATTGGTCTTCTGGCCGGTGGCGTAGGCCGTGCCGGAGGCGGCGGAGTCGGTGGTGAAGTTGTCGGCCGACTGGGTCCGCACGAGGCCGAAGGTGCGCAGGTTGGTCATCGTGAGCTCGCCGCCGTTGGCGTACATGGCGGCGTTGACGGCGCCGTGGCCCATGCCGTCACCGATCAGCAGGATGACGTTGCGCACGCGCTTGTTGGTGCCGTCGATCTTGAAATCAGGGGTGTAGGAGCCCTGTTTCTCGATGTAGGCATCGGCGGCCGCGGCCTTGATTTCGCGGTTCTGCGCCTGGGCGGAGAAGGCGATCGACGCGCACAGCGCGACGGGGAGGAGGAGTTTTTTCAATTTCATGGATACTGATGGTTTTTATTGGATTTATCGTTTGTCGGTAATCTTGGCGCCGGGGTACTGGGCGGGGTCGAAGGTGATGTCCTTCTCGGCGATGCCGACGGCGAAGTCGCGCAGGGTGACGGTCACGCCGTGCGCGCTGGTCTTGATGCTGACCGGCAGGTAGGTGGATTTGGACACCACGAGGTCTATGTTCTTGGGGTCGTCCTTGTTGGTATTGTCCTTGGAACGGGTGCAGCGGAACTGCCAGACTTCGTCGGTCTGGCCCTTCAGGCGCACGTCGTAGCCTTCCGTGACGCCGTCGATCATCTTCTTGTTGTTCTCGGCGTCGGAGGTCGTCCCGGCCTTGTGGGTCTCGATCGTGACTTCGTTCTTGGAGGCGTCGTATTCCCAGTCGGTCTTGCCGTCCGACCAGTTGATGACGGACTCGTCCTTGATCGCGGTGACCATCTTGTATTTGTCGCCGCGGGTGTAGACTGTCGTGGCGAAGGCGCCGAGGATCGGCAGGCGGATCTCCATCACCATGGAGAAACCCTCTGCGTCGAAGCGGTCCGTCTCGCGGTCCATCCGCGCGATGATCTCTTCCGGCGTCTGGGCGGAAAGGGCGGTGGAGGCCAGCAGGGCCGTGAGCAGCAGGGTGAAGAATCTTTTCATGATAAGCTCTTATTTGATAATGATTTCGTCGATGAAGATGAAGCCGGGGCTGCCGGCGCCGGGGTGCCATTCGGGGATGGTGCCGATGTTCTTGGCGAACACCTTGACGTAGCGTGCGCGCACGTCGGCGGGCACTTCGCAGTCCCAGATGCGCACCTCGTAGTCGCGCTCGTCCATGGTGTTGTCCACGCGCGCGAGCGGCGTGAAATGCTCCCCGTCCTGCGAGACGGAGAATTCCACGTACCGGGGCATCCAGATCCAGGAGCGGGCGTCCTGGCAGAAGCCCGCGCAGACGGAGCGGATGTCCCGCAAGGAGAGCAGGTCCACCACGGCTTCGAAGTCGGTGTCCTGGTAGCCCTGCCAGCCGCCGGTGCGCCAGTTGAGGCCGCCGCGGAAGCCGTCGATCAGGCCTTCGTCGCCGCCGGCCGTGTACTGGCGGCTGTAGCGGGAGCGGATGTCGATGGTGCGGTCGCGGGCGATCTGGTGCACGGCGCAGCGGGTGGTGAAGCTGCGGCGGTCGCCGACCTGCGCGTAGGCCTCCATCGTGCAGGCTTCGCGGACGGTGAAGGGGCCTTCGTAGGGGCGGAATTCGTCCGTGCCGATGCGGTACCAGATTCGGCCTTCGCCGTTGATGGCCACGCGGGTGCTGTCGGTGAAGATGTCGTTGTCCAGGACGAAGGCCGGATTGGTGACGATCGTCTTGGGGATGCGGGTGATGCTGACGCTCGCCGGATGTTGGAGCGAAGCGATGTCGGCATCAGCCGACCGGCCCGGTCCCGGGACTTTGCCACCGGCAAAGTCGGAAAGGGACTTGAGGGACGCAGGGGGTTCGGGGGATATGCCCCCGTATTCAAGCGAGGCGCCTGGGCAAATAGTATATTTGCCCAAGGCGCTGAGCACGTACCAGGCGGACATCTGTCCGCAGTCGTCGTTGCCGCAGAGGCCGTCGGGAGCGGAGCTGTAGAGGGTCTCGAGGATCTGGTCCACGCGCTTCTGGCGCTTGTCGGGACGGCCGGCAAAGTCGTAGAGATATGCCACGTGGTGGCTGGGTTCGTTGCCCTGGGCGTACTGGCCGATGGTGCCGGTGATGTCGGCCTGGGTGCGGCCGGTGTTGCCTTCGCGGGCGCCGAACATCGCGTCGAGGCGCGCCTCGAGGGCCTCCGGCCCGCCGAGCGCCTCGATGAGCCCGGCGATGTCCTGCGGCACGAAGAGGCTGTACTGCCAGGAGTTGGCCTCGGTGTAGTTGTTGTTGACCTCGAGCGGGTCGAACGGCGTGAACCAGCGGCCGTTGAGGCGGGCGCGCATGAATCCCGTCTCCGGGTCGAAGACGTTGCGCCAGTACTGGGCGGAGGTCATGTAGCGCTCATAGACGTCCATGCGGCCGAGGTATTTCGCGACCTGGGCGGTGCACCAGTCGTTGTAGGCGTATTCGAGGGTCTTGGACACGCTCTCGTGCTCGTCGTCGGCGAGCACCAGGCCGTTGGCGCGGAAGCTGTCCAGCCCGAATTCCGGGCGGGTTGAGGAGGCGATCAGGGCCTCCAGGGCCTTCTCCACGTCGAAGTCGGTGAAGCCGCGGGCGATCGCGTCCGCGATCACGGGCGCGGCGTTGTAGCCGATCATGCAGTTGGTCTCGTAGCCC
>JAFXSU010000120.1 GCA_017525435.1 Victivallales bacterium | reverse complement strand
GGGTCGCGGTCGCCAGGGTAGCTTCCGTTGGCGTGGCAGGCGTAGTCCTCAAGTTGTCTTCCGAAGGTACAACTAAGGCGTCCGCCGGCTTCGGCGGCGCCAAAGAGGACACGTGCAATGGCGGTGCCGGCTTCCTGCCCGCCGTACCAGGCTTCCAGGATGGCTGGCACCTGGTCGGCCCATGGCTCCACGCTGACTGGCGAGCCGTTCACCAGCACCACGGCGGTGCGTGGATTTGCCTGGGCGAGTTTCGTGAGGAACGTGGCTTGTCCGCAAGGAAGTTCGAGATCCGGCTTGTCCGCATTCGGCGGATTGTAGTATCCGAGGCACTCCTTGTCGTAGGCGTGGGTGGTTCCGCCGATGAAGATTACCGCGTCGGACTTGCGTGCGGCATCAAGGGCTTCTTGCATTCGAAGTTCCTCGTTCTGTTTCCAGAAGAGGCGGAACATCGCATCGCCCAGGTTCTGGCGGACGAGGCGAATTTCCAGACGGTAGGCGTGGCCTTTCTTGGCATTGAAGCGGTGCTCGGCGGCAGTGAGACCCTCATGCCAGCCAGAGAGAACCAGCTTGCCATCCAGATAGACCTCGGCGGTCAAGCCCTGGGTATTATAGGACAGCAATGCAGGGCCGGTTTCGGTTGCTTTGAGTGTGCCAGTGGCGCGGAGGGCGAACAACCCGTGTCGCGGGGCGGTTCGCAGAGAGAGACCACCGACCTGAGCTACGCCGGCGGCCGCCGCAGCACTCCAGTAGAGTTCGGGTCTAGAAGCCACTTCAGTCTGAACGGGCTTGGCGTCCGCGAGCATCTTTTCCAGACTATCGAAGTATTCCAGCTTCAGACCATCGGGAAGGAGTTCGGCAGGGAAATCCGCATGGTCGTCAAATTGTACGGCGGGCAAGAAATCCACTTGGACGGCGTTGCCAAGGAATTTGCGGATGCCTTCCAGGGGAGTGACTTCGTAGGCGGGGTGGACTGCGCCGGAGCCGCCGGTCTCCTGAAGACGCCCCATGTTGTGGGCGACATTCGCATTGGGCCCAAGCACTAAAATATGCCTTAACTCATTTGGGTTTAGTGGTAAAAATGATTTGTCGTTTTGTAGGAGAACCATGCCGTCTTCGGCCAGCTCACGGGATTCGCGATGGTTGCGCGCAGTGTCCACCTCGCCCTTTGGAGCGTCAATCGGATTGTTATGCAGACCTTTGGTGCGCAGGATCAGCCGCAGGATGCGACGCACCTTCTCGTCGATGATGGCTAGCGGGACATCGCCTTGTTCGACTAGACGCCGCAGGGGCACGTCGAAGTACTGGTTTTCCAACGAACTGCCCATTTCGAGGTCGAGGCCATTCATCGCAGGCTGGTAGGAGTCGTGGACACCTCCCCAGTCGGAGACCATCACGCCGTCGAAGCCATCGATGTCTTTGATGACTTCCTGCTGAGTGTGACCGCACTGGGAGGCATAGACGCCGTTGATGCGGTTGTAGCTGGACATCATCATCCAAGGCTTTGCCTCGCGCACGACGATATCAAATCCGCGAAGATAAAGTTCGCGTAACGTGCGTTCATCGATATTGGAGCTTCCGACCGTTCGGCAGATTTCTTGATTGTTGATTGCCAGGTGCTTGGGGCAACCAGCGACACTTTGGCTTTGGAGTCCGCGCGTGTAGCCGGCGGCGATGGTGCCGGCCAGGACCGGATCCTCGCCAAAGTATTCAAAGGAGCGACCGTTCAACGGCGTGCGCATAAGATTCATGCCCGGTCCCAAAAGTGCTTGGATGCCAAGGGCGCGGCACTCGCGGCCCAGAAGGCGTCCCGCTTTTTCGGCACTTTTCGGGGAAAAGGTGCAGGAGAGTGACTGTCCGCAGGGAAGGGCTGTGGTGGTGCGACCATCCTCCAGGCGAACGCCTTGGGGACCATCGGAAGTATGGATGCCCTTGATGCCCAGGCGCGGCATATCGCCGGTATGGGAGTCGGTACGCCCGCGGATCAGGCGCAGTTTTTCATCAAGCGTGAGTTTGGCGAGCAGCTTTTCGATTTGTTGCTCGAGGGAGTTCGCGGTGTGCTTTTTCATAGCGTTATGCAAAATTTCGTCGGGATGTCGGACATCGGACATCAGGCGTCAGACCAGAGACCTGGGACTTGAGACCTGACTTTAACCTTTAACCTTTAACCTCTAACTTCTTACCAAGTGTATCCTGTGGCTTCGAGGAAGAGGCGGCGGCGGCGGTAGTCGAGGTAGTCACGCAATTCGTGCTTTGTCCAGCCGACCTCGGCGATGGCGATGGCGCGGGGGAGGAACTTGGCTTTCACGCGCCATTCGGGGACCATCTCCGTCCAAAGCGGCGACTCGATGCCCTGGAGTCGGTCGCCGAGTTCGCGCTCCATGTGGGCGGCTGGCTCGCCGTCGTACATCATCTCCTCGGTCTGGACGGTCATCCAGTTGAAGTGCGGTTCCTCAGCGTTCTGTGGATAGTCCATATAGAAGGGTATATAAAGCGAAGAGAGTACGAGGTTCTTGCGGGTGCCCCAGGCCAGATCCATGAGTTCGTGGACGTCGTTCCAGGCTTGGAAGAGGTGTCCATCGGGCATGACGGCGCTGGTACACCAACTCACCGGCGTGCGACCGGCCTCCAGCACGTGTCTAGACATTGTGACCATGAACCACTCTTCCAGCTTGCGCTCGTTGGCCAGACCAAGTGCCTTGATTTTCGCCTGGCACTTCGGGCATTTCTCCCAGTGCCCGGTACCCGCTTCGTCACCGCCGATGTGGATGAATTTGCTTTCCGGGAAGAGCGCGAGCATTTCGTCCAGCCGATGCAACATGAACTCCATGGTCTTGGGGTTGCCGATGCAGAGTTCGTTGCCTGGGTGTTCCGAGTCGCACGCCAGTTCGGGATAGAGGTGTGTGAGTCCCCATGAGTGGCCGGGCATGTCCAGTTCCGGAATGATGGTGATGTGACGATCCTTTGCGTATGCGGTGATTTCGGCAATCTCTGCGGCTGCGTAGCAGCCCGCCTGCCTGCCGTCCAGGGTGTTGAGTTTCGGCGCCCCCAGGCAGGGGAAGCGCCATCCCTCGCCATCCGTCAGGTGCCAGTGAAGGTGGTTCAGGCGAAGTTTTGCCATCATGTCGAGTACGGAGAGGATGACAGGTTTTGTCTGGAAATGTCGTGCGCTGTCCAGCATCAGTCCACGCATGGGGTATCGCGGATAGTCCTGTACCGTGCCGCATTGCATCTTGGCGACATCGGCACCCTCGGAGAAGGCGATCCAGAGCAGTTGTTCCAGTGCGCCCTGGGCATAGAATTCTCCCGCTTCGTCATTTGCCGTCAAACGAATGGCGTTGGGCGTGACCGTGATGGCGAAGCCCTCGGCGGGCAACGACTTGTCTTTGGTGATGGTGATGACTGCTGTTGCATCATCGGCAAGCCGTGCACCGAAGAATTCCAGCCGTTCACGGATGGTCGGGAGGCGGTCACAGACCTTCAGTGGACGAGTGAAACTGAATTCGCCTTCGGTCAACGTGACTTCGGCGGGACGGGGAATAAGGCAGTGCAGGGCTTGTTGCATGAATAATGTCGGAGTTGGAGATTGGAGGTTTGGTTCGGAAATGGACAGGGGCTTGCCGTGGCGCGTACTCGCGCGGCATTCAGGTGCTTGTAAGGTCACCAACTGGAATTGGCGAACACGAATTTTTCAGTACGGGAGAAGCCGTTGGGCCGACCATCGCGGTCTCCCCAGGCCAGGCAGCCGTAGAACTGGCGATTCTCGTAAAGTTCTTCGGGTAGGCGAGTTGCGGGAACTCGTTGGGTGCCAGCCAGCTCGGTGTGGAACTCCATTGTTATCGGCGTTTCGTCAGATTCCTGCTCGACAGTGCCACAGCCGTTGAACGGCTGGTTTTCCGGAATGGGCGCATAAACCAACCCGATGGCGATTCGGCTGACGGTGAGGTTGTCGGTGTCGATGAGGTATCTTCCGTCCTTGTCTTCGTAGAGAAGCCGTCCATCGGACAACCGATAGAGGTTGATTGCAGTTCGTCCGCCGCAGTTTGGGAAAAGATAATAGGTCTTTTGTTCCTTTCCACGCTTCAGGATAAACCGATAGTCATATTCGGCCAGAAAGGCATGCGTGGAGCGCTGCTGAAAGGTGATGCGTGTCCCGTTCGGTTCTTCCGGCAGGTTGAAGTTGATCCAAGGGCCTTTGCGGAAGGCATCCTGTCCCGTGAGTGGAGGACGGAGGAAATCCAGCACGCATGAGGCGGGGAAAAGGACCAATGTCAGCAAAATGAAGAGACAGACGAAGGCACCGGAATGGTAGGTCTGCTCCACTTTGAAGATTTTTCTGAACAGCTTCACCAGCAGGAAGATG
The DNA here is from genome assembly GCA_017525435.1 of Victivallales bacterium. Classification (GTDB taxonomy): domain Bacteria; phylum Verrucomicrobiota; class Lentisphaeria; order Oligosphaerales; family Oligosphaeraceae; genus RGIG1601. The sequence goes on along the minus strand of JAFXSU010000120.1, from coordinate 10,251 downwards.
ACACCGATAGCTGCGGCGATGGTCAGCAAAAAGGTGAATACTCCGCCGGCGATGGTATGGAAGAAGATCCAGGGTGTCAACGAAAGCAGACTGGGCACGAGTAGTGCCGTCAGGCATCCGCAAGGCACCGTCTTAAAAGCCATGGCCAGGTCGTTCCACCGCCGTCGGGTGGTCGGCAATGCCAGCAGCAGCCCAGAGATGGCCACGGCGAATAGACAGAGGTAGAAAAGTGAGGAGTTAAAGTCCACGGCGTTGTCCAAGGTGTCGATGACGCATCATGGGAAAAAGCAATAACGCCTTATGCCCCAGGCGCTAGCGGGGACGAGGAATCGGCTTTCCAACAGGCTTGCTGGGGGCAGGGATGTGATGACTCGGCTTCGGCGGGCGGATCGGTTTTGCCGGCTTGTGGTGCCCTTGGCTGGGGTTCGTCGGTTGGGGCTTCAGCTGGATGACCTCTGGACCATCATTGTGATGGTGGTGGTGGTGATGGTGACACGCTGGCGCAAAAGCCAATAAGACAATCAACGCAAAGAGGAAGTAGATTTGCTTCATGATGAGGCTCCGTTGTTTTGGGTTAGGGGAACGATGAACCGATTCGGGAGTCTATAGAGGCTTTTTTCTTACCTCTATATAGATGATGAAAGGGATTAATTTCAATGTTGTGACTGAAAAATTCCCCAAACATACTTGTATTCTGGGAAGACTAGCCGAACATTGGATTATTTTGCTTCTGGGTAGGCATCAAGGATGCCTTGTGCGAAGATGGCGAAGGTGCCTTGCTCTAGATGTCGTCGTGCCTCGCGGGCGAGATTGATGAAGAAATGCAGGTTGTGGATGGTCATCAGCCGTGCGCCGAGAATTTCGCCAACATGGAGGAGATGGCGGATATAGGCGCGGGTGTGGTGGCGACAGGCGTAGCAGGTGCAGCCCTCTTGGATAGGCGAAAAGTCCTCCGCATAGCGCGCAGCCTTGATGGGGATGGTTCCCGTCGGCGTATATGCGGAGCCATTGCGGCCCATGCGAGTGGGCAATACGCAGTCGAACATGTCGATGCCGTGAAGCATTCCCAGAATGAGTTGCCGCGGAGTGCCTACGCCCATCAGGTAGTGTGGCTTGGCGGGCGGAAGGAATGGCGCGACATAGTCGAGTGCGTCCACCATCTGGCGTTCGGACTCGCCGACGGAGACTCCGCCGACCGCCATGCCGTCGAAGTCCAGCTTTTCCAGTTCCTGCACAGCGCGTTCCCGCAGGTCTTGGTAAACGGACCCCTGTGCGATGCCGAAGACGAGTTGCCCCTCCGCACGTGGCTGCTCACGGCACATCGCGGCCCAGCGCAGGGTGAGTTCGAGGGACTTCTCGGCCTGCTCGTGGGTGGCGGGCCAAGGCGTACATTCATCGAAGCACATCGCGATGTCGCTTCCGATGGTCTTCTGGATGGCCATCGACTCGCGCGGTCCCAGGAAGAGCGTACTGCCATCCAGGTGCGACTGGAATTTCACGCCGTCGGGCGTGAGCTTGCGCAACTTAGCCAGCGAGAAGACCTGGAATCCGCCGGAGTCGGTGAGGATGGCGCGCTTCCAATTCATGAGTCGGTGCAGACCACCTGCCTTTGCCATGAGGTCCATTCCTGGCCGTAGGTTGAGATGGTAGGTGTTGCCCAGGATGATCTGCGCGCCAAGCTCTTCGAGCTCGGCGTTGGTCATCGCTTTGACCGTCCCCTGGGTGCCCACTGGCATGAAGACCGGCGTCTCGACATCGCCGTGTGCGGTGTGGAGGCGACCGCGCCGAGCACGGCTGGCGGGGTCTTGCGCAAGGATGTCAAAACAACTGGGCACCCTATTCGTCCTCCAGTTCCGTGAGGATGGCCTTGAATGAGTCGGCGACCTCGGTGCAGACTTGGGGGCGTTCTGCGCGGTTCAGGCGCAACATGGAGTCCAGAAGGATGGCCAGCGAGGCTGGCAGGTCGGCAAGATGCGGATTGGCGGGGCGAGTGCCCTTGAAGCGGCGTTCGATCAAGTCGGCCAATTCGGACTCGGTGTAGTAATGCGTGCCGGTCAGCATATAGAAGAGCAGCATCCCCAACGAATAGATTTCGCTGGCGATGGTTTCGCCCTGGTTCAAAAGACGCTCTGGGGCATAGTAGGATGCGACGATGCCTGTCGGAAACAGTTCGGGGTCCGATGCTTCGGTCAAGGGACGACACTGCCCCAGGTCATGCAAGACGGCATAGCCGAATTGGTTGACGACCACATTCTCCGGACAGAGATTGCGGTAGAGGAAGCCAAGTCGATAGAGGTGCTGAAGACCGGCAAGGATGTGCAATGCCAATGTGATTGCGTTGGGGACGGCCAATTTCCCCTGTCGTGCCACAAATTTGTCCAGGTGTTCGCCTTCGATATACGGGCGTACAATATAATAATAGCCGTTGGACACGCCATGGTCCAGGCAACCGGCGATAAAATCCGTGTCGTTGAGCAGACCGCCCATCTGCGCCTCGGTCCACAGTGCCTTGATGTCTTCCAGATTATCCTTCCCATCAGTTGGGATGACTTTCACCACTACGGGTAGCGCCTCACGTTCTTCCTGGCTGAGCGCCAGGTAGTTCCTCTCGCCGAGGCACTCCTGGAGATAGTATTTTCCCACCTGGATGCCGACCAGAAAAGTCTTGCCACATGTAGGGCAGGTAATGGTCGAAAGGGGAGTCAGCCCATTGCGGGAAAAGAGGGTATGGCAGTGTGGACAGGCGATTTGACCGTCGGTCAGGTTCTGCACAAGTTCTGCAATGTTGTCATTAAGCATTGGCGTTCAGATGATTGATTTACTCTTCTCCAGGGGAAAACAGCGCCTGCGTGAAAGAGGCTGGGTCAAAAGGCTGGAGCGCGTCGATGGTTTCGCCCAGGCCGACATAGCGCACGGGGTAGCCGAGCTCCTGCTTGATGGCGACCACGATGCCACCGCGTCCCGTGCCGTCCAGTTTGGTCAGAATCAACCCGGTGATGGGGAAGAGCTTGCCGAATTCACGGGCCTGAGTGAGTGCATTGGAGCCGATGGATGCGTCCACGGTCAGCCAGATTTCGTGTGGCGCAGTGGACAGCGCCTTTCCGGTGATTCGCTTGACCTTCTCCAACTCGGCCATCAGGTCGCCGCGGGTGTGCTGACGACCAGCCGTGTCGATGATGACGTAGTCGGCTTGACGGGCGATGCCTGCCTTGATGGCATCGAACGCAACGGCGGCAGAGTCTCCGCCGAGTTTGCCTTCCACGACAGGACAGCCCAGGCGCTGTGCCCAGATTTGCATCTGAGTCGCGCCTGCCGCGCGAAAAGTATCTCCTGCGCCGAGTACGACTTTCTTGCCCTCCTGAAGGAAGCGATGCGCCAGTTTGGCAATCGAGGTCGTTTTGCCACTGCCGTTGACGCCGACCATTAGGATGACGGTGGGGCCGTCGGGATTGATGTTCATTGGCGGGGCGGGCGGGTCGTTGAGGATGGCCAGGATATCTTCCGAACATGCGGAGATGATGTCTGCGTCGGTGGCGATAATCCCGCGGCTGTAGCGATCCTTGAGGTCGGCGACCAATTTGGCGGTCACGGCGGGACCTAGATCGGTGGCGATCAATGCCTGTTCCAGTCGGGAGTAGGTCTCATCGTCCCAGGCCTTGGTGTCAGTGAAAATACCGGTGATGCTCCGTTTGATGGAGGTCGCGGTCTTTTCAAGCCCTTTCTTGAAGAAGTCGAAAAGCGACATGTCGTTTATTTTTCAGGGAGTGTTTCAGGGGAAGAACCATCGATGACCAGCGGTGCATCTTGCAGGTCCTTGCGGATGCGATCCAGTACGCCGTTGACGAAACGCCAGGAGTCCTTCTGCCCGTAGGCTTTCGCCATCTCGACGGCTTCGTTGATGACAATCGCGGCGCTGACTTCCGGGTCAAACTTGAGTTCGCCCGTGGCAACGCGGAGGATATTGCGGTCCACGCAACTCATTCGCTCCAGTCGCCAATTCTGGGCCGCCTGGGCGATGAGCTGATCAATATCCTCTTTTTGTGCAAGAATATACTTGACCAATTTTCGTGCACGTGACCAGCCTTTGCGAAGGATTCGGTGAAGGACGGTGCCGGAGAAAACCAACGAATTGGGGGCTACGACCGGAACGCTTTCCGACCAGATGTCTGCGGCCAGTAGGAAGAAGTCCTCTTGCTGTTCTTCGGAGATGTTGAGGAATGCCTGGCGTTCCTGCTCCAGGTGTTCTGTGAGTATTTCCTGCTGGTTTGCCAGCTGGTCGGTCAGCAGGACTGTCGGTCGGGCAACAGGCAGGGGGTTGCCTTCCTCATCGACTGGCGGCGGGGTATGCTCTGCCAAAAACTGCGCTTGCCGCGCCTCCTCTATGCGCATTGGAAACTTGGCCAGTTCCTGCTCCAACAACTGAATGGAAAAGGCATGCGTGTCCAGCGCATAGAGATACTGCATTGCCAAGCGACGGCTGGCAATGCGTTGCGTCTTGAAGATTTGCGAGTTTATGCTCGTCTGGTGCGTGGAAGACGCCCCAGTCTGTTCGTCATTTTCAACAGACATCCAACTTGCCTCCAATTATTTATGTGCTTTGGCAGGCAGTTGGCGCAGGAGGTTTGCCATTTCAATTGCAGTGGCGGCTGCGGAGGCACCGCGGTTGCCTGCCTTGCTGCCGGAACGTTCAATCGCCTGTTCGATGTTTTCGGTGGTGACTACGCCGTACACAACCGGCAAATTGAAGTTCAGACTGATTTGCGCATATGCTTTCGAGACCTCGCTGTTGATCATCTGGGCATGTTGGGTGGCACCTTGAATGACAACCCCCAGACCAATCAGTGCGTCAAATTTTCCGGTGGCGGCCATCCGTTGCAAAACCAGCGGAGTCTCAAAGGAGCCAGGCACCCACGCAACCGTGATGTCTTTGGCATCCACGCCATGACGCACCAGTGAATCCTCTGCACCGGAGAGCAACTGTTCCACAAAGATGCTGTTGAAACGTGCGCAGACGATGCCAATTTTCAGGCCTGCGCCATTCATGGAACCTTGGAGAAGTTTTGTTTCGTTGTTCATAAGTGGTTTTTTCTGTTAGTATGTTGTGACTAAATCAAATGGTTCATGCGCTCACGTTTGGTCTTCAGATAGCGCTTGTCATGCTCGGTGGGCGGGATGACGATGGGTTCCCGGCCAGTGATTTTGAGCCCGTAACCGTCCAGTCCGACCAGTTTCTTCGGGTTGTTGGTCAGCAGACGGATGGATTTGACTCCGAGGTTGAGGAGAATTTCTGCACCCAGCCCGTATTCCCGCAGGTCAGGTGCGAAGCCCAGGCGGGTGTTGGCGTCCACCGTGTCCAGCCCGCGTTCCTGGAGATGGTATGCGTGCAACTTGTTGGCCAGTCCGATTCCGCGCCCTTCCTGTCGCATATAGACGATCACGCCGCATTTGGCCTTGGCGATGCGCCGCATCGCGGTGGAGAGTTGCTCTCCGCAGTCGCAACGCAGGGAGTGAAAGACATCGCCTGTAAGGCATTCGCTGTGGACACGGCAGAGCACGTCTTCCTTGCCGGCGACCTCGCCGTGGACGAGTGCCAGGTGTTCCTGCCCAGTGCTCTTGGCGCGGAAACAATACAGTTCGAAGTCACCGAACTCGGTGGGGAGATGCACGGTCTCCACGCGCTCGACCTCACGCTCGGTGCGTCGGCGGTATTTGATGAGATCCGCAATGCAACCGAATTTGAGCTTGTGCTGCTTGGCGAACTTTTTGAGTTCAGGAAGCCGTGCCATCGAACCGTCGTCGTTCATGATTTCGCAGATGGCAGCGCAGGGCGTGAGACCGGCGATGCGCAGGAGGTCCAGGGAGCCTTCTGTGTGGCCTGTGCGAACCAACACACCGCCCGGACGGGCGATTAGCGGGAACATGTGTCCTGGCTGATGGAAGGCATTTCCCAGTTTGGTGGGATCGGCCAATGCCTTGATGGTCGCAGCGCGATCGAAGGCAGAAATGCCAGTGGTGGTTCCCTCGACTGCATCTACCGAAACGGTGAAATTGGTGCCCAACGGGTCGGTGTTGTGGGTCATCTCGCCGATGCCGAGCTCCAATGCACGCTCCCGGGTAATGGGACAGCAGACGAGTCCGCGAGCGTGGGTGACCATGAAGTTCACCTTCTCGGGCGTGGCAAACTCGCCGGCGAAAACCAGGTCCCCCTCGTTTTCACGTTTCGCGTCATCCGTCAAGATGATCATCTTGCCGGCGGCCAGGTCCTGGGCGAGTTCCTCGATGGTGTTGAAATGAAAAGCCATACTGATTCGGAAAAGACTAAATCACGGGTTCGATGGGTTGCTCTTCATGGGGACAAGCCTGCGCGTCATCTCGGATAGGCGCAATCGGCGCCGCCCAGCGAATGGCGTTGGAGAGGATCCGAACCACATTGGTGTTGTGATAGATGGGGAAGGTTTCATGACCGGGCGCAAAGTAGAAGATCTTGCCGCGGTCGCGCTGGAAGCAGACACCTGAACGGAAGACGTTGCCGCCTTGGTACCAGGACAGGAAGACGATTTTCCCGTCGTCCGGAATGCCGAAGGGCTCACCGTACATCTCGGTATGTTCGAGCGGGAAGGACGCTGGCACGCCCTGAGCGATCGGGTGGCTTGGATCGATGGTCCATACGCGCTCACGTTCGGCAATGTCACGCCAGACGAGACTGCAGGAGGTCCCCAGCATACGCTGGAAAATCTTGGATTTGTGACCGGAATGCAGAACGATAAGCCCCATTCCACCCAAGACGCGGTCTTGGATGCGGGAGACCAATGCGTCTTCGACCTCGCCATGTGCACAGTGCCCCCACCAGAGAAGCACGTCTGTGGAATTGAGAAGTTCGTCAGGCAGACCCTGTGCAGGCTGTGCCAGATAAGCGGTGCGGATTTCCAGGTCGGGTGCCGCCAGGTTGTTTTTCAGTGCGGTGTGAATGCCTTCCGGATACCACTTGCGGCAAATCTCGCCGACCTCGTTCTGGTCGGTTTCGTGGACATTCTCGTTCCAGATGGTGACGCGAATCATATAACTTAGGTTTGAGGTTAGAGGTTAGAGGTAAAGTGATCTTCTCGCGAAGGGGATCGAACTAAGCTGGGGGGCAAAAGCGGCAGGGGGACGGGGAGTCCCGTTGAATTGTAGAAAGTGCAATTCGGTGTCTTCTTGGGGAACCAAAGCGAAAGGCAAAAGTGTTTGATGTTAGGACACTTGTGTGAGATTCAGTTTTCCGGCGGATACCCCACGATGACATCCATGATGGGCTTGAGGCTTCCGTTGAGGTCGAGTGCGCTGGTAAGCTCGTCTTCTTTGAACGATGCGCAGCAAACCGCATGGAGTCCAGCGGAGGCACAGTAGAGGTAGATGTCCTGCCCGATGGAACCAGACTCGTAGCCAATCCAGAGTATGGATTTTTCCTGCGGAATGGAAGGGCGACCAGCGGGCGTTCCCTGTTGGAAAATGTCCATGTCTGCGACCATCAAAATCACCGCGCCGGCAGCAGGGCCCATAGTGCCACGACCTTCGGCATAGAGTCGCAGGTCTTTGGAATTCACCAGGGTCAGGGTATTTTTCTTGTAATCATGAAGATAGGTGCCTTTGGCGGTGAGTACATAGAGGCGAATTGCGTATTTGGCGATGGCGGCTGGCACGGTACGCTTGCCAGACTCCGGACGGTTGATGCCGTTGGCAACCCACAGAAGATTCGAGAGGAGCTGCGGTGGCAGTTCGCGATCGGAGAAGGTTCGATCGGTCTTGCGCTTCTGGATGGCTTCAGCCAGCGTGGTGCCCTCCGTGAGATTTGGCGCGGGAAGCTGGATGATTTCTGCAGAGGCCATAAGGCAAATGCAGGAGAGCAGGGTGGTGACAAAGATTGCTGATTTCATGAGAAAAAAATTAATGTTAACTTATTTTATATTAAAATGTTAGACAGTTAGTAAAAGTCAGTCGATGAGGGCGTTTACGAGGTTTTGGACGAATGTCCGGTTGCCAAGAGCACCCAAGTGGCTCCCTTCGTTTAAGATGGTTGCACGGGGACCAAATGTCGTCTCGAACCAGTGCAGGTCATCTTGGGTGACCAGAAAATCATTGCGGCTGTGAAAGACCAGCACATTCTGCGTGTTGGCGAGGTCATTTGTGAGTGTCCGCAGGCTGCACTTTTTCCGCAGGTCCTCTGCTGTGCAGCCGTCCATTCCATGGGCCTGGTAATAAGGGACAACTACTTTTTCGATGTAATCGGCGAAGGAGATGGACATCGTTTCGGCAAAGAGGTTGTTGCGGTGGAACCAGGCTTGGGGGTCTTCCTTGAGCAGTCCGCTGGGGCTGCGTTTTTCCTGTGCCTGGATGGCTTCCGCCAGATGGAAGCGCATGTTCACGCCAACCAGAAACTGGGATTCGTCGCGAGTGAGTGGCACCATGGGGGAGGGCGGGTTGGCGGGGGATGGCTGCATCCAGGCGGCAAGTCGCATGATGATGTCCCGCACGATGGCCTCGCGCTCATCTTCTGGAAACTGTTCGGGATAGTTGAAGAAGTTGTCCACGACGCTCAAGGCATAGACGGGATCCACTGGGGGATTGATGGCCAGATAGCGGTCGATATGAAGCGTGTCAGGAAACTCTCCGCGCTGTTCGGCAGCGGCGAGATTCAGGGCATTGATCCCTCCTAGTGAATATCCAAGCAAGACCGTAGTGTCAAAGGAGTTGCGGTAGTGGCTGGTGAAGTCACGCACCACTTCATTTAATACTTGGGCGAGGACCTTGGCGTCTTCCGGGATGAACCCTGGAGGCGGATTGTCGCCGGGCACATTGGTGAAGTAGTCCGGCGTGAAAGTGGAGGAAAGCGCAATGACCGCACAGTCTCGCTGACGGAAAAATTCGGCAAAGGCAGAGAGTTCGGCGGAACGGCGGTGCGCACCGATGCCAGGCAACAGGATGACGAGTTTCTTTGCATTCCGCAGAGGCCAGCAGGTGTACGGGAAGCGTTGACCGCCGGACAATTTCACACGGCGCTGGCGAGCTTGGTAATAGAAACTGTCGTCACTGGGGGCCATTGCCAGCAGCCCGAAGGACTGATCCGGCAAATAATCTTGATTGGCGGGAATCTTGTAGTCAGAATAAGCTGCTTCGTTACCCAGGACAATCAGCAATTTCATCAGCTCGTAGTGACATGGCTGGGTGACAAAGGCGCGGTTGATGGTCGGTTCGGTGGCGGCGGTGTCGTTGACTCGGAGCGTCCCGTTTACTGCATAAGAGGCAGGAGCAGGAACCGCCCAGGTGACTACGTTGAAGGGCAGGTCAAGTAGCTTGCCAACGCCATCGCGCACAGTGCCAGGACCGCTGAACGGCAGATTGAAATATCCGCCTGAGGGCAGTCCCCAACGAGCAAGTGTGCGCCCGAAGGAGCCGTCGATGTGCGGTGCCCCCAGGCTGGTTGCTGGATCCCAGAGACCAAGACCACCGATGGTAGTATTGATGACAAAACGCTTGGTATCCGTCCAGCAATAATCCCATTTCCCCTCCAGCGCATGGGCAACCAGCCGGAGTGGATAGCCGATATTTTCGTTGAAATTGGAGAGTCTTGTGCGAAGCGGTCGCGGGAAAGCGAATCGCCAGAGCTGCGAGACAGGGTTGGCGACATGTTGTTCAAAACCGGAGTTGAAGGCTTGCACGCTGCGATTATAGGGTTCCCAAGTGTCGCTGACAGGCGAAAGGGCACTCGCCGCACCTGTCGGAGCATATAAGGCAGTTCGGTCACTTACACAAGAGTCGCACAGAAATAAGGCAATCGTCCCCAGGAGTGTTGCGGTGATGGTGGCCTTGAGAATGGGTCTGAACATCAGCTTCAAGTGTCAAAGAACTAGTAGGATGATATAATTGTCGTATTCTTTAATTTAATCTCCTGCGGAAGTTTTGCCATACTATATAATAAGAAAAAGAATGGGAAGTCGTCCCATTCCTCGTCGCGTTGAAAAATTTCCATGTTTTTTCGTCTTTTTCCCAAAATCGGACTTGCAATCCCGTTTTCGGGTGCCATATTATGCGGCACGCCCGTTTCGGGCGGAGGGCTCTTTGGCAACGGAACAGCGCAATGCGACGTGCGGGAGCCGGGCCTTTTCGAAGCCCGGCCCCGAGACTCCCCCGCGGCCTTTGGTCCGCGGGGGCCAATGAAGAAGTAGAACCTGAATCGTCAGGTCGGCTTTTCGACAACGGAGAGTTTGATCCTGG
>JAFXSU010000119.1 GCA_017525435.1 Victivallales bacterium | reverse complement strand
GACATACGGGGGATTGCCGATGGCCGCTTCCATAAAGACGCACGAGGGGAAGGCAGAATATCTGCAACGCCTTTTCCAGGAGGTCTATCTTAAGGACATTCTGGAAAGGAACAGGCTTTACCATTCGGAGGAGATGCAGGAACTCCTATGCGTCCTGGCTTCGTCTGTCGGGTCGCTATGCAGTCCACGAAAACTTGCCGATACGTTCAAGTCCGTCAAACAGGTTTCGCTCTCCCCGAATACAATCGCCACATACGGACGGTATTTTGAAAACGCCTTTCTCCTGCATCGCGCCAGACGCTACGACATCAAGGGGCGGCATTACATTGATTCGCCCTTCAAGTTTTATTTCGAGGACATCGGCCTGCGGAATGCCCTTCTCAACTTCAGGCAGATGGAGGAGAGCCATCTGATGGAGAACATCATCTACAATGAGCTCCGTCTGCGCGGCTACAGCGTTGATGTGGGAATCGTTCCTGTTCAGGCAAAACAGCCCGATGGCAAATACTCCAGAGCAAGGCTGGAGGTCGATTTTGTCGCCAACCAGGGCAGCAAGAGATTCTACCTCCAGTCCGCGTTCAGGATGTACGATGACGAGAAGATTGAGCAGGAGAACCGTCCCTTGCGCCACATAGATGACTCGTTCAAGAAAATCGTCGTTGCAGGGGACAGCGGACTGCTGTGGAGAAACAATGACGGCCATGTCATCATGAACATTCAGGACTTCCTTCTGAATCCAGACAGTCTTGACTTATAGCGAGAGAATCGGTTGTCTTCTTCCTGAATCCGTGAATTTTACTCTTTGCTGGCGAGGCGCCAGCACAACGCAATTTCTGTCGGCGAGGGCGCCGGCAGTACATCCACCCCCAATTCACGGATTCAGGTTCTTCTTTCTTATGGCTGACAATTTGCAATTTTTCCCACGTGCGGAAAAAATTGTACATTTCATTGCATAGTTTTCTTCAACGAGCCAAAGGCGCAATCAAGAAAACAGGCATCTCACCTCCCATGTATCCATTCTCTGCGCAGATGGTCCATTCACGCCAATCAAGAACAAAACGACCTTTTCAACCTGTTTTTAGAAGTGGAAAACAACGGTTTTCCATTCTCCCGGAGGCTGGATTTTGAAAAGGTCGCGGGTTAGCGATTGGAGAATGCCGGACTCTCATTGAAGATTTTTGACGCAAACGGCGAAAATCTTCAGTGAGTGGATATGTGTTTGTTTCAGAACAGCTGGCCGGGAAGCTTCCGTTTCTCTTTATGCGGGAATGACTTGTCGAATTCATCTGCGGCCTTCTCGTCCACCAGATAGCCTTGGGGCGTGGCGTATTCGCCAGTCACGCCGTCGAGATATCCGGCGACGAGTTCCTTGCAGAGGAAGAACGAGTCGTCCGTGCCAGGCGGGAGGCCGTGATAGCGAAGGCCGAAGTTCCGTGCGAAAGTGAACCCGCTCTTGCCGTAGAAGCCGATATTGCCCTCGAAGCAGACGGCCCCGTAGCCAAGGGCGGCGGCCGCCTCCAGTGCGTAGTCCAGCAGGATCTTACCGTAGCCCCTGCCCTGCAAGTCGGGCGCGATGCAGATCGGTCCCATGGTCACGATCGGGACCTCCCTGCCGTCGTCGGCGTGGATTGCCGTCCTCACGAAGACATCCTGCCCGATCAGCCGTCCGTCCTGCTCCATCACGAAATCCAGCTCGGGCACGAAATCCGCGTCATCGCGCAAGCAATGCAGGACGTAGTGCTCCAGACATCCGGGACGATAGACATTCCAGAACGCCTCGCGCACGAGATTCTCCACCGCGCGGTGCTCGCCCGCCTTCTCCAACCGAATCATGTAGTTTGCTTTGCTCATTGTCTGTCCCTTATGATGCTTGATTGCATTATCACTTTGGCATATCGGCATGCTCTCATCCAAAGAGTCGGTGGGGAGCGGCCTTGGTATTCTCCATGAAACCTGGAAGACGAAGGCTGTTGGCGACGAGGGGCTGGCCATTTTCTGCCTTTCCAGCAGTTTTCTGCTGGACGCCTTGCTGCTCCGCCTGCAATTCCTCCCGGTGTTGCCGCAGCTGGTCCAACGCGGAATCAAGCCCGTTCATTTCACGCTTCCGTCCGTGTCATCCGCCTTGTCCAGAATTTGCTGGACACCTGAAACCAGCGGCGCCAGTGTGCTGTAGTCCTTGGGGATGTCGTTGCCAAGTCTGTAGGTCGCCACGCCCATCGGCTTGCCGAAGTCGCGGATGGCCAGTTCCACAATGCGCCTTTTCGCCTCGCGGCAGAGGATCAGCCCGACACTGGGGTTCTCGTCTGGATGCCGTTCCCTGTCATCCAGAACGGACAGGTAGTAGTTCAGTTGCCCAAGATAAATGGGCTTGAACCTCCCCCGTTTCAGTTCGATGGCGACCAGGCACTTAAGCCCCCTCTGGTAGAACAGGAGATCTATGACGGACTCCTCGTCCTCCTCGATGACGCGGTATCCGTCGGCAATGTAGCAGAAATCGTGTCCAAGGGATTGGATGAACTTCTTGACCTCCCTGACCAGTGCCTTGTTCAATTCCCGCTCGTCAACATCCTGTTCGGAATCTGCGTCATCGATGTTGATGTAGTCCAGCAGATACTCGTCCCTGAAGGCTCGCACAGCCATCGCCGCTTGTCTAGCATCTGGCAGCGTCAGCGCGAAATTGTTGGGCAACACGCCGTATTTTCGGAAATCGTCTGCCTTTATGTGGGCCTTGAGCACCTCCACGCTCCAGAACTCAGCCGCGCAACGCCTGATGTAGTACCAGCGTTCTGCCATGTCCTTGCATCTCTCCAGCAAGGAAATATGATGGGTGAAACCTATCTGCAAAAATGCGGCCATATCTTCGAACGGTAAATCGGCAATTGTCGATTGCCGATTTGTGTTGTCTTGTATTGTTGCAATCGGCAATTGCAAAATCTGACCTTGCTCCAATTCGGCATTTGGCAATTGCCGAATTATGCCAGCGGTATTCCACGCCTCATAGAAAGTCCTCATATACTTGATGCTCCTTGCCGAAAAGCCGCGCAGTCCAGGCAGCTCTATCTGGAGCCGCCTGGAAATGTTCTCTATTGCCCCCGTCCCCCACTTGTGCTTGCGAGAATTTGCCGAAACGTATGCTCCGATACCGAAATAGAGCTTCAACTGCTCGGCGTTGGCAAGACGCGCGGCCATGTAGCGGCTCTGCAGGATGGCCGCCTTGATCTTCTTCACCGCTTCTATGTAATCCACTGGGCTTTTGTTCTCATCCATTGTCTTTCCCTCTATTTCGATGCTCCATCATCCAGTCCTCTGTTACCATTGGATATCCTCAATCAGCTCGTCAGGCGCCATCTGGACGCATTCGGCCCCACCCTCCGTTTACGCCAATTTTGAATCGGTTATTGATGGCGAACTGGAAGCCCATTGCGTTTCCTGTCCCGAAATCATGCGGGAAAGTTTCGGTCGGGAAACGCCGCCCTGCCCCTTCAGCGCTTCCGCTGCTCCTCCAGAAACGCCTCGAGGTCGCCCAGACCGACATTGCCCACGGAGGTGATCATGCTGACGCGCGTCCACAGCGTGGGGATGCGCGTGCGAAGCTCCTGGTGGTCTCCGCGCAGGACATGCGAGGTGTGCGCCTTGATTTTCCCCACGACCGCGCAGACGCTCTTCTCCGGCGGAATCTCCAGCAGGAGATGCACGTGGTCCACCGAGATGTCCACGCCGAGCAGCCGATAGCCGAACTCCCCCTGCTTCTCGTCGATGAGCGTCCGAAGATGCTCCGCGATTGGCGCCGTAAGCACCTTCCTGCGCCATTTGGAGCAGAAAACGACATGGTATTGACAGCAGTGGACGATATTGCCCGAAACTTGGTAGTGCTTGCCCGGATTGCTCAGTTCCATCAAAAACCTCCCCGAATGCGTGTTTCTGCGGTGTACACTTAATATACACTCCCTATGTAAGATTTCTGAAAATATTCCAAAAACAATAGATAATATCGAAAATAAATATTGTTATAGATATATATTATTGGGGGCAGGAAAACAACCAAGCCCCGGAAAGGTGAAGCGAATGAAAGCAACAACTCATAAAACAAAGGAAGCAAGCGTTTGCGCAGAGGGAAATCTCCCAGCCATCCAATTGAGTATCCGGGACAGGATTTTTTCAGCAAGGGGAATCCAGGTCATGGTGGACAGAGACCTGGCCGACCTGTATGGAGTATCGACAAAACGGCTGAATGAGCAGGTCAAGCGCAATGCCGAGCGTTTTCCAAATGATTACATGTTTCCCTTGTCCATGGAAGAGACGCACAAACTGGTCGCAAAATGCGACCGGTTCAAATCGATGAAGCATTCCTCCGTGCCTATGAACGCCTTTACCGAGCATGGAATCATCATGCTTGCCGCAGTGCTAAAGAGTAAGACGGCAATCACGGCAAGCGTTCAGATAACGAATACCTTTGTGGCAATGCGAAAGATGCTCGCCTCCATGGCCCCACTGCTGACCCGCATTGAGGAAACCGAACGGAGGCAACTGGAGTCCCAGGCAAAGCAGCTTTCCGACCAGGCACATAATGAGGAGCGCTTTGAGCAGATTTTCCAGGCGATGAACAACCAGGAGTTCCCGCCCCAGAAGGTATTCTATGAAGGCGAAGTGTTCGATGCCGATGTGTTCATTACGCAGTATGTTCGTAAAGCCAAACAATCCATCCTGCTGATTGACAATTGGGTGGACATTGGCACTCTGGACATTCTGTCCAAAAAATCTGCCGAAGTCGCCGTAACCATTGTGACCTCTCCCAAGGGCAACCATCTTGCTGAATCGGATATGGTCAAATTCAACAACCAGTATGGTAATTTGTTCTTGGTGACAAGCCGTTCATTTCATGACCGCTTTCTCGTCATTGACGACAATGAACTCTACCTTCTGGGAGCCTCGGTCAAGGATTTGGGAAAGAAGTGCTTCGCATTCGCCAGGTTAGATGCCTCGAACATCGAGCATATCAAGTCAACAATCGGGACAACATTGCCAGCAGAGGGGTAGGATGCTTGAAGGATAACCTGAATCCGTGAATTACGTAAAGCATGTAGCGTCGGCGCCTCGCCGACGGAATGTGTTGTGGTGACGCCCCGTCACCACGGTGTTAACTCACGGAATCAAACAAGTCAAAACCGAAAACGCCATGAATAGGCCTAAAGAGATTCCTGTAGCCGTGCGAAGGGAGGCCATTGCACTTCGCGCCCGCATCCATGACTGCCAGGAGCCCCTGGCCGAGCATACGGAGGAAGTCACGGAGGGCTGACGATACAACACTGACAGGGGAAACAGGAGAAATGAGCTATGACATCACATTCTACCAAGGGGACCTCCCCTGCACGCTGCCATTCGCGCCGCCGCACGGCGGGACCTGCTGCCTGAGCGAAGGCTACCGCGAAGCCTGGCTGAACATCACATCCAACTATGCAGAAATCTTTGCGAAGCATGGTCTTTCCATCGTCAAGCGGGAAAAGCCGAAACGCGGGGCGCGCACATTGGAGGGGAAAACCTCCGCCGAATGCGTCAGGGTACTGACCTCGGTCATCCCGAAGATGGGGAACGAAACCACCCCCGACTACTGGCAGGCCACCGAAGGGAACGCCAAAAAGGCACTTGTCGATCTGCTGACGATTGCCGTGGCCGTGCCACCCGATGCAATTTGCACAGTCTCGTATTGAAGTTCAAGCATAAATCAAAGGAGTCAAAATGAAAACGAACAGGGTAAAATCAAACGAAAAGAAAGGGATTGCAACGGATGCATCCGCCAACGCGATTTCATACGCGGATGTCCAGCGAAGAATCATCTGCGTCCGCGAACTGCCGGTGATCCTCGACGCGGATGTGGCTGAATTGTACGGCGTGGAGACGAAGCGGGTGAACGAGGCCGTACGCAACAACCTCGCCAAGTTCCCTCCAGACTACATGTTTGAACTTGATACGGCCGAATCAAAAGTTCTAAGGTCGAAATTTTCGACCATAGAGCACACTGGCAAAGGAAAACATTCGAAATACAGTTTCAAGGCATTCACCGAAAAGGGCCTCTACATGCTTGCGACGATTCTGAAAAGCCCCCAGGCAACCGCCGCGACCTTCGCAATCATCGAGACCTTCGCAAAGGTCCGTGTCTTGAAACGCGAATTGCTTGAACTGCATGGTGATACAGACCAAACCAGCCAGCCTGACAAGCTGCACCACTTCGGCCAAACGCTCGCGGACATCGTCATGCCAGACCTGGACACCGTGGAGACGGAGTCCTCCCTCGAACTGAACTTCCTTGTCGGAAAACTCAAGCATACCGTCCGCCGCATCAAAAAAGCCGCCCCGTAAAACATGAAATGCCCCAAATGGCCCCAGGGAAGCCCCCTACAGACACAAAGGTGCCTTCAGGGATATATCACGGACGGCAAACGCCTCCAAAAGAGGCCGATTTTCGCATTTTCGCATCCATTCCGCACTTCCCGCATGTCCAACATGGACATTTGGCAACAAAACATGACAAACATTGACAAATCAAGATAATTACTGACACTAAAACCAGTTTGAAGATCGTGGCACCTT
>JAFXSU010000118.1 GCA_017525435.1 Victivallales bacterium | reverse complement strand
TCCTGGGCAACCACACCGACTACAACGAGGGCACTGTCCTCAGTGTCGCCATCGACCGTGCCGCACGCATCGCCGCCGCACCGAATCCCCACGCCGAGAAGAACGGAATGGTCTGTCGCCTCTACGACATCAAAGGACGCTCCGCTAGAGAATTCCGGCTGGACGACTTGGACAACTGCCGCCGTGGTGACTGGGCAAACTACATCAAGGGCCTTGTCGTCGAGTTCAATCTCCAGGGCTACAAGGTTCCCGCATTCGATGCAATGGTGACTGGCGACGTGCCACTTTCCGCCGGCATGAGCAGTTCTGCCGCCCTGGAGATGTGCATGGGACTCATCCTGGACCGGCTCTCCGACGCACGATTGACCTGGCTGGAACTGGCCAAAATCGGACAGGGTTGCGAAAACAATTATGTCGGTGCCCACACCGGTCTGCTTGACCAGATCAGCTCGCTAAAAGGCAAAGCCGGTCAGCTCATCTACTCCGACTTCCGTTCCTTCGAGGTCCAGAATGTCCCGATGCCCGAAGGCACTGTCTTCGTGGTCGCCAATTCCATGGTCAAACACAATTTGACCAACGAGTACAATGAGCGACGCGAGGCCTGCGAGGAAGCTGCGAAGATCCTTGGCGTCAAAGCACTACGCGATGTCACACCAGAACAGTTGGAGACGCACAAAGCTGACTTGTCCGAAGTGGTCTATCGTCGTGCCAAGCATGTCGTGGGTGAAATCGCCCGTGTTGCCGCAGGTCAGGAAGCCCTTGCCCAAGGCAACCTGGACAAATTTGGACAACTCATGACAGAATCACACGAGTCCAGCCGCCACAACTTCGAGAACAGCTGCCCAGAAATCGATACGCTGGTGGAGATTGGCCGTACCCTTCCAGGTTTTCTGGGCGCCCGCATCTCTGGCGGTGGCTTCGGAGGAATCTCCGTCCACCTCGTCAAGGCCGAGTCAGCCCAGGCCTACTGTGAACAACTGGGCGCCATTTACCAGAAACGCTCCGGCATCTGCTCTCGTCCGATGATTCTCTCCGCCGCAGACGGGGCAACCATCTGGGAGAACTAACCCTTTCAACAAATCCGCAACTTCTTCTCATTGAACCATGTTTGAATCATTAACCGAAAAACTCCATTCCGCCTTCCGCAAACTTACTGGCAATGCGCAAATCTCCGAAAGCAACATGTCGGAGGCGATGGGCGAGGTTCGCAATGCGCTGCTTGATGCCGATGTCAACTACGACATCGCCAACAAGTTCATTGAGGAGGTCAAACAGGAATGCCTGGGACAGGATGTCCTCAAGAGCGTAACCCCTGGCCAACAGGCGGTTAAGATTGTTTACGACCGGCTGATTGTCCTGATGGGCGAAACCGCAGCCGAACTGGCCATCGATGGTGCCACGCCGGAAACCCCCGCCGTCATTATGCTTTGCGGTCTGAACGGCAACGGTAAAACCACGACCGCCGCCAAGCTCGCCAACTTCTTGCAGAAAAAATACAAGAAACGCACTCTCTTGGCGGCCTGCGATCTTACCCGCCCCGCCGCCATTGACCAGCTGGAAGTGCTTGGACAGTCGCTGGCCCTGCCCGTCTATACCGACCGTGCGTCAAAAGATGTCGTCGCCGTCGCCCAAGCCGCTGTTGCACAGGCGAAGGCAAAGGGCTGCCCTATCGTGTTGCTGGACACCGCCGGCCGCCTGCAGATTGACGAGCCGCTTGTGCAAGAACTCGTCCGCGTGAAAGATGCCGTGCACCCGCAGGAAATCCTGCTGGTCGCCGATGCGGCACTCGGTCAGGAAGCCGTCTCCGTTGCAAAGCACTTCGACGATGCCCTGGACGTCACTGGCATTATCCTAACCAAACTGGACGGCGACGCGCGTGGCGGTGCGGCGCTTTCGATGCGCCAGGCCATTGGCAAGCCGGTCAAGTTCGTAACCACTGGCGAGCAGACCATCGACCTGGAGACCTTCCACCCGGACCGCATGGCATCCCGTATTCTGGACATGGGCGACATCCTCACACTGGTCGAGCGTGCCCAGACTGAATTCAAGGAGGAAGAGGCACGCAAGCTGGAGGAAAAGGTCCGCAACGCCACTTTCGACTTTGAAGATTTCCTTACCCAGCTAAGCCGCATCCAGAAAATGGGTGGCATGATGTCTTTGCTCAAGTACATCCCCGGCATGGGCAATCTCCCCACCGAGGCGCTGGACGAGAAGACCTTCAAGCGCACCGAGGGCATCATCCATTCGATGACCCCATCAGAACGCCAACTCCCAGAGACCATCAACGCCAGCCGGCGCGCCCGTATCGCAAAGGGTTCCGGCTCCACTCCGCAGGAAGTCACCGAGCAAATCAAGGTCTTCATGCACATGCGAGACGTGATGAGCCAGGTTTCCCGAGGCGGCGGTGGGGCAATGATGAATACCCTTTTCGGCGGAGGCGCTGGGCTGGCCAACCTCGCCAGCATGATGCAGAATCGCATGGATCAGACTGGCAACCAAGGTTTTGCATCAAGAGGAATCTCCCATGCCCAGGCCGCCGCGCGAGCCAACGAGAAAGCACGCAAGGAAGCTAAGCGCAAGGCTGAAAAGGCCGCACGAAAGAAAAACCGCCGACACTAAACGTCCACGCCCCATAGGCAACCTGGTTTCTTGTAGTTCCTGAAGCAGAATCAGATAACGCACCATGAAACACAGCCATCTTCTCCATGTAGCTGCCATCTTCCTGCCCCTGATGTTATCCTTGTTCACGGGCTGCCAGCGCCTCTCGCCTAGTGCCGAACTGGACAGCGTGCTGGAGGCTCGCAACCGTCCGCAGCAGCTTCGGCTACGCCAGCAGGAACGACGCCGTGCCCTCCACTCCGAGGTCCAACGGCGGTTTGCTTTAATCCGTGAACTCATCAAGGCAAATAGTTTCGACAAGGCAGACGCCATTCTTGCCACCATGTCCTCCCTTACGGAGTATCGCCAAGACATCGACGACCTCAAGCGGCTGCTTTTTCTGGCACGGACCATGGGCATCAATGAAACCGGACTTGCCATCGACCAGCAGCGCATGGTCAACGAGGCACAGGATGCAATGCTGCTGCCCAAGACCTATCATACCAGCGTAGATATCTCACCGGACCTTGAACCGGAAATTCTCCCCGAGGGGCCACTGGAGATTCTTCTCAGCAAGCGAGTCTCGATGAAAGTCGAAAATCTTCCGCTGGCGAACCTCGCCATGCAACTGCAGGATATTGACGAACTTAATCTGGCAGACCCCCTCAACATCATCTTCAGCGATGAAACGGTCAAGGGCAAGACCTTCTCCTGCAATTTTAAGGACGTCCCGCTCTATGAGGTCTTCTCCTACATTTCCCGCAACCTCGGTGTCTCCTTCAACATCACCGACCATCTCATCTGGGTGACCGCCGCTCCGGCTGGCAATGGCCTCAAACTGGAGACCCGTATCTTCCACCTGCGCCACGGCAGCGTCCCGAAGGTCCCAGAAGGCATTGGTGTCGCAGGTAAAACCGCTTTCGCCTCCGGAACCGAGGAGGACAATGACCTCAAGACCGCACTCACGGAGTTCTACAAGACTGTCACCACCGGCGGCTCGTTCACTCTCTTCGAAAATCGCAATATCTTGATTGTCAAGGACACCCGCGAGAATATCCGAACCATCGAGCGCATCGTGCAGGAACTTGACCGACCGCCACTGCAGGTCGTCGTTGAGGCCAAGTTCATCGCCATCAGCGAACAGGACCTGCATGACGTGGGCGTGGAAATCACCAAGGCCAACGGAGGACACACGGGGGCGACTATCTCCACTTCCAACGACGGCCACCATCCAACTAACGCCAATGTCTCGAACTTCTTCACCCAGCTCGCCGCCATTGGCGCGGGAAATGTCGAAGGCGTGGCCGGCTACACGGTCAGCGGTATCCTTTTCAACCGTTCCTACGATTTGGTGATGACCGCCATCGAAAACAAAACCAGCACCGTCGCGCTCTCCTTGCCGCGCGTCACCGTCCTCAACAACCGCACTGCGCGTATTCGAAAAGGCGACCATATTTACTATTTCAAGGAATATGGCGTTCAATCTGTGGACACTGGTGACAAAGGAACATCACAAGTGCTTGTTCCAAAGGGACAACCGGCAGAACTTCAATTGGGCATCACCTTCGATGTCAAGGTCAGCATCGGCAACGACTACCAGACGGTTCTGATGGGTCTCCGACCGGAAATCATCACCTTGACCCAATGGGAAGATTACATCTCATCGGAAAGCCAGACCATCGACAAAGTCACCGTCAACTACATTACCAATGTCAAATTGCCTCGTACCCACGAACAGGGCGTGGCAACTTCCGCAAAGGTTCGCAGCGGAGATACCATCATCCTGGGAGGCATGGTCGAAAATACCAAGACCAAGATTGTCCGGAAGGTCCCCTTCCTTGGCGACATCCCGTGGATAGGCTTCCTCTTCCGCCACACCGAGGAGCGCAATACCCCGATGAACCTCCTCATCTTCGTGACTGCCACGATTCTCAACGACCGTGGCGAAGCCATCCACTACACTCCAGAACCCGCCATCACGGATACCGACCTGATTCCTCTTTCCGACATCGAGGATGACATGGACGCCAATCTTGAGAAGAATTTCCAAGATGCCGAACAGCCCGCGCCCGCCGAACAGCCCGCGCCCGCCGAACAGCCCGCGCCAGCCGAACAGCCCGCGCCCGCCGAACAGCCCGCGCCTGCACAATAGCCTAGCCTTTCTAGCCAAGCTAGGTTGAACCAACCATGTCCTACCACAACAGAACAGCCCTAGGTCTGGAATACGACACCCACGGCGTGCGAGCCGTGGTAATTCGTCGTAGTTTGTCCAGCTGGCGCATCGTGGATGCCCTCCACCTGCCGTGGCAGCAGGAGGGTATCCTCACTGCCGACGAGCAGCAGCGCGCCATCCATGAATGGCTGGTAGACCACCATCTTGGGACCCCCGCCACTTGCGGTGGACTGCTCCAAACCGATGTCAATACCGTCATCAGCGATTTTCCACCGGTTCACAACCGGGAACAGCTCGCACGAATGGTCGAGTATCAGACTCGGCAATTGGCTGGACTATCCGGCGAACAATTTCTCCATGACTTCCAAGCACTGATCCCCTTGCCTGGCCAGACCAACCCGCTGCTTATTGCGATGAGCCGCGAGAGCACCTTGACCAATCAGCTCCAGCACTACCAGGCGATGGGGCTGAATATTGAGCAGATGACCAGTTGCGGAATTGCGCTGGTAAACGCCTTCGAGACCCTCCAGTCGGCGGCGGCAGAACAGCCCTGTCTGCAACTTGTCGCAGACTTTGGTGCAGATTCATCGATCCTAGTCATCTACAGCCAGGGGCGCATCCAGCAGATCACCACCATCGACATCGGCTTCGCCCCCCAAGGCGACGACACCCCGGCCAGCCTCGCCCACTCCTTCGCACGCGAACTTCAAAGTGCCCTTCAAGGCTGGAAAGCCTCGCAGATTGGCGACAATAGCCTTCAGACCCCGACGCAACTCTGGCTCAGCGGTGCAGGTGCCCTGAATACCGAAGTAGCCGAACTTCTTTCCGCCGACCTCCAGCTCCCAGTCCATCTTCTGGGCATCTCGGCACGCAAATGCGCAGCAGGGCTATCCACCGGCGGCGCCATCGGCGGTGTCTGCCCGGCCCTCACCCTCGCTTTCGGCTTGGCTCTTCAGGGGACCGGCACTGCCCCATGCTCCCTCTCGCTCATCCCGGAACGCCTCGCATGGCAACAACGCAAACGCAAGGCGTGCCCCTTCCTCTTCCTTGCCGCCGTTCTGCTTGCCTTCACGCTTTTGACTGGCCTGCATCTCTTCAATGCCCGGCTCTACGCTGAGACCGCCTAACTTCAAGTCCACGAAGCTGAACTCGACGCGGCACTCGAACTCGTTCCTCAACTGGATCGTTGCTATCAACAACTCGCATACCACCAGCGACGACTGATTCCCATCGCTGAGATCGGCTTCCGAACCCAGCGTTTCATGGAGACTCTACAAGTCTGGCTCAAAGCACTTCCCGATCATTCGCAAACCAACGAGACCTGGTGCTTCTATCTGGCGGACGAGTTTTCATTCACCCAAGCCAACACCGCATCGACGACTTCCACCAACAGTCGTCGCAGTTCACGCGATGAAGGCACCGCCGAACGGACCGGCCGGCTCCGTTCCAATCGAAGCAACGAAAATAGCGCCACACCACCAGCTCCCCCCTCTCCGGTTGCGAAACCCGTCCTGATTGAGGTTCCCGCCGATGACTCAGCCAGTGGTGCAACTCGCACGATTCCAACGGAAAGCGAGACAATTGGCGTTGTCGAAGCAACCGAGCCACCGCCTGCCACCTATCCATCGGTCACTCCAGTGGCGCAAATCCCTTTCCTGACCACAATGTACATCGGTGGCTTTGTGCCGTCACGCGGAAACAAATATCAGCTTGTCAAGCAGATGCAAGAACGGCTGAACATCTCCGACACCTTCGTGAACGTGGATGACTGCGCGGATTTCCTCACCACCGCCTTCCACGACAACTATCTGCTGGCCTGGGAGGACTTCCTTACGGAACACCGTGAAGATCTCGGCCAGGAGTATCTGCTCTTCTTCTTACAGCTTCCCTTCCGGGAGGCACTGGTCAAGCGACCTGCCAACTGAATCGATGTTCTCACCCACCTTCCATGACTGGCCTCGCCTTAACCGCCTGATGCTCTTCGCACTCTTGGCGGTGTTCATCTCGGCATTGCTGGTCCTGTATCTTTATGTGATGCCCAAATGGCGGCAACACCAGGCTTACCAGAAAGCCATCCACGAAAAAGAAAGCCGTTTGGCCGCCACGCCGTGGCCACAGGAAACCGACCTGCTGCGTCAGCAATACAGGCTTATCCATGAGAAGCTTGACGGCATTCCAGGCACAGATCAGATAGGCCTCGCCAAGCTCTCTGAGGACATCATCCAGCAGGCAACCAATACCTTCAGTGAACGCATTCTGAAGCAATTTGACTCCACAATGCATTTCATCAACGGCGTCTCCCGCATCGACTACAAGGACGCCTACGATCGTTTTGCACAGGAACTGACAGAGCAACAGCTAACTCTGGAAAGCACACGCTTCGGCCTGAACGAAGATGGTCAAGAGCCGGTCTGGCAAATGGTCCTCAAGCTCTGGACTGCTCAGATGCTCTACCAGCTTGCACGCGAGAATCACCTGACTCTCTTGGCCGACGAGGAGGGCATCGCCGCCATCAGCGCACTGCCCCCCATCGCCTACGCCATCGCCGAAAACGATCCCCCACCGCCATATCTGCTCGAATTTCCCATCCGGCTACGCCTTGCCGGACATCTGGATGACTTCCTGCGGTTCGCCCAACAACTCTCCGCGCCACTCCGCTTCCTTCCACTGAAGCAACTGGAAATCAGCACTATGCCACCAAACCCGCCAATTGCGGGACAAACAAACCGCGTGGACACTGCCACGTTCACCATCGTCTGCTCGTCCTTCTTCCAGCCTACGCCTCCCGCCTCGGAGGTTTTGGAAACTGAATGAATAAATTCGCTGCCCATTTCATTGCACACTGGGAACAGACGCTCCTTTTCCTGCTGCTGCTTGCGCTGGCCAGCTTATTCGTCTGCTGGCAGTTCTTCCGTCAGCCGCCGCCTGACGTCTTGCCGCCAGTCAAGGCCATGCCCCAACCGCCAGAACTCGTGCCTTGGGATTATCGGCCATTAACTTTCATGGCTCCGGAGCTCTCTCCTGAGCTCCCCAGCCCGTTCCAGACTGCGTTCGACCTCCCCGCACTGCCGGAACCGCCGCCTCCGCCAGTGGCGGAAGAACCGGCCGTCCCTCCTCCCCCCCCGCCGCCGCCACCACCTCCTCCACG
>JAFXSU010000117.1 GCA_017525435.1 Victivallales bacterium | reverse complement strand
GGCGAACCCCGGTTCTTATGGTATATTTAGTCAAAACTCTTTTGCGTCAGAAGCTTTTTCAGCAACTCACGATGTCACTTTTCCTCACGGTTTTCCTTTCGGTCCTTTTTCTTACCACCGGCTGCCATCGCCGAGACAACCGCTCCTCGCAGGAGATCTACACGGTCCGACGGCTTCCGCTGGACATCACGGTGCTGGCCTCCGGTAATCTCACTACGCGAGATTCAGTGATCATCACCCAGCAGGTGGGGCGTAGCGCGAAGATTCTGGAGATTGTCGAAGAGGGCACGGTCATCACCCAGGCGGACATCGATGAAAAAAGGGTGCTGGTGAAATTCGACAGCCGGGACCTGGAGGACGAGGTCTATAGCCGCCAGACCGCACTGGAGAGTGCGCAGTCTTCGGAATTGGCGGCTCACGAGGATCTGGACGTGCAGGAGTCGTCGAACGAGAGCGCGATTCGCAAGGCGGAGCAGGAGGTCCTTTTCGCCTCCAACGACATGAAAAAGCTCGTTGGAGACGAATTGGCCGCGCTCTACTTGGACGAGGAACCCAAGGACATCGCCGCGCTCCTTACCGATGAACGGCTGGACGGATCGGCGCTCCAGGATCTCACCACCTACCGCAGTGAAATCGAATTGGCACAGACCAAGCTCAATCGCGCGGTGCAGACGCTTGAATACACCAAGAAGCTCTACGAGTTGCAGTTCGTCTCCAAAAACGACTACGAAAATGACCAGCTGGAAGTGCAAAGCCAGACCAAGACGCTCCAAGCCACCAAAGGCAAATACGACCTCTTCATGCGCTTTGATTTCGTGAAGGACTTCCAGAAGGCGTGGTCCACGCGCCGTGAGGCGGTGGCGGCCCTGGCGCGCGAAGAACGCCTGGCGCACATCCGCTATGCCAACGCCGAGGCGAAATACCGCGCCGCCCAGCAGACGCGCATCCAGGCGGAGAAGCGTCTTCGCGAGGCCAAGGAGTCGCTGGCGGCGTGCAAGATTGTCGCCACCACGCCGGGCATGGTTGTCTATGAGGCGCCTCCGCGGTGGGACAACTCTGGCCCCATCCAGGTCGGCAAGGAGATCAACAACGGCCAGATCATCCTGCGGATTCCCGACCTCTCGCATATCCGCTTGAAGACCAATATCAACGAGAGCCAGATAGACGCGCTGGCGGTCGGTCAGAAGGCGGTCATTCGCGTGGATGCCTTGCCGGGCAAGGTCTTCAACGGCCAGATCGCCACCAAGGCGGTTTTGCCCTCTTCCACCGACGCCTGGCTGAACCCCGACCTCAAGGTCTATGAGATCAATCTGGAGTTTGAGGATACGGTGCCGGCCCTGCGGCCGGGCATGAGTGGCAGTGCGGAGATTATCGTGGATCAGCTGGAGAATGTGCTGTATGTCCCCATCCAGTCCATCCAGACGGATGCGGGCGGGAAGCACTTCTGCTACCTTGAGAACGGTCAGCGTCGCGAAGTCTCGCTAGGTGCGCGTTCGCGCTCCTACACCGTCGTCACCGAAGGCTTGCGCGAAGGCGACCGCATCCAGATGGTTCCGCCTGAACTCCAGAAAGAGGATACTCCGCAGGACTGAGGATCTAACCTCCAACTTTTAACCTCTCGCTTTGTTATACAAGAAGGCACCAGATTGCAGTTCTACAAATCCTACGGGCGCTGCCTCCCCCGTACCCCTGCGGCTTACAAATCCTGCGAGAGCTGCCGCCCCCGTACCCCTGCAGCTTGAAAAACCAGCTTAGTTAAGTGCCATCATAGGGAATATAGCCTTAATCTTTAAGCCTCTAATCTTTAAGCCTTAAGCAAAAAGTTCAACTAGGTTCCCACTTGGGGAACACAGCTTAACCTCTAACCTTTAACCTCTCACCTCTCACCTTTAAACTTGGATTCCACTCCGGTCATCCGAATTGAAGACCTCCACCGGGACTTCCCGATGGGCGACACCGTTGTGCACGCCCTGAAGGGGCTCACGTTTTCGATGATGCCTGGCGACTACATGGCCATCATGGGGACCTCCGGCTCCGGCAAGTCCACGCTCCTCAATATCCTGGGCTGCCTGGACAACCCGACTTCCGGCAAGTATTTCCTTGAGGGGCAGGATGTCGCGCACATGAATGACCACCAGCTTTCCGACATCCGGGGGCGCAAGTTCGGCTTCATCTTCCAGTCGTTCAATTTAATCGGTCAGCTTACGGTTCTGGAGAACATCGAGGTGCCACTTTTCTACCAAGGCTGGACCGAGGCAGACAGCCGCCGCCGTTCGCTGGAACTGGCGAAGATGGTCGGGTTGGAACACCGCACCGGACACCGCCCCAACGAACTCTCCGGCGGTCAGCGCCAACGCGTGGCCATTGCGCGCGCCCTCGCCAACAACCCGTCAATCATCTTTGCGGACGAGCCGACTGGGAATCTCGACCACGCCACCGGCATTGAAATCATGCAGGTCCTCGATGAACTGGCCTCGCAGGGACACTCCATCATCCTCGTCACCCACGAGCGTGCCATTGCCGAACATGCCCCACGGATTCTTCATATCTCCGACGGCTTAATTGCCCAGGATGAGCTAAGAAATACATAACTTATTTATAATGAATATATTATATAAAATCAAGCGAATTTTGAAATTGGGCGCGAGCAGCCTGGTGGAACACAAGCTGCGCAGTCTTCTCACGGCGCTGGGCATCATCTTTGGCGTAGGCAGTGTGATTGCGATGCTGGCGATTGGCGAAGGTGCCTCGCACGAGGCACGCGAACAGATCCGCAGTCTGGGCAGCACGAACATCATCATTCGGTCAGTCAAGCCTGCGGCAGACGGCGGGGCGGTCTCTCGACTGGTGAGCTACGGTCTCACCTATAACGATGTTCTGCGCATCCGCGAACTCTACCCGTGGGTTGAAATCCACATCCCGGCCCGCGAACTGCAATTCCGGCTTCGCCATCTGGATGTTACGGTTCCGGGGCGGGCCATCTGCACCGTCCCGTGGGCGACCAATTCCGCAAATCTCCAAGTGGTCGCCGGACGCTTCTTCGACGAATACGACATGGCACGCGAACAACGCGTTGCCGTGGTCACTCGTGCCACGGCGCGACGGCTTTTCCCGCTGGAGCATCCTGTCGGCCAGCAGCTCTATGTCGGCCAGCACGCCTTCGCGGTCATTGGCGTGGTTGAAAGCGGTGGAAAGGAACCCGCCAAGCAGGACACTGCCAGCACCGGCGAGCAGTCCAACCGGGAGATCTACGACGTGTATCTGCCCATCACCACCGCCCAGCACATCTTCGGCAACATCATCCGTATCCGAGAGTCTGGCTCCACGCGCATGGAACTGGTTGAACTGCATCAACTCACCATCACCGCGCCCAGCGAAGCCGAGGTCCTGCCGTTGGTCAATTCGGTACGGGAGACTATCCGACAGGCTCATAAGAAGGCTGATTTCGAGATCACCGTTCCCTTGGAGTTGCTCAATCAGGCGGAACAGACCAAGCGTATCTTCAATATTGTACTAGGGAGCATCGCGGCCATCAGTCTGCTGGTCGGCGGCATCGGCATCATGAATATCATGCTGGCCAGCGTGACGGAGCGCACACGCGAAATCGGCATCCGCCGTGCGCTGGGCGCCCGACGGGCGGATATCGTCATTCAGTTCCTGACCGAGGCTCTGCTGCTCTCGCTGGCCGGCGGGCTGATTGGCATCGCGTTGGGTGTCGCGGTTCCGCAACTGGTCACGCATACCGCTGGCCTTACCACCATTGTTCAGCCAGACGCCATCATACTCGCCTTCACCATCTCGCTGGTGATTGGAATCGTATTCGGCATTTATCCAGCCATCCGCGCCGCCGCGCTCTCGCCGATCGAGGCGCTTCGGCACGAATAACACCCTGAATCCGTGAATTAACATCTAGCCGTTCTAGCCGGGCTAGCCGATCTAGCCGAGGCGCCGACGCTACATCTTTTATGCCAATTCACGGATTCAATTTCCAATAAAAACAGATCAGATGGTGGTCTGCCAGAGGCCGTGAAGATTGCAGTATGCCTTCACGACGATGCCGGCTTCGTAGGCGCACTTGAATTCGAACTCCGGTGCGTCGCCAGGCTGGAAGTAATGCCGTCCCATGCGGTCAGGGGTTTCGATTTGAACCCATGCGATATAGTGGGCCTCCGTCATTGGATGTGCCACGGAGCCGACCTTCACCAGCACTCCGCCGGATGCAGATTTCTCCACGACAGGGACATGCTTCTCTTTTGCGGCATCCACGGTGTTAGGCACCTGAAGCACCATCTCCTGACCGCAACAACGCGGCGTGCAGCCGCTGTTTTCCAACGCCTCGACGATGGCGCCACACGCTTTGCAGACAAAGAAATCACCACGCTTACTTGACATTTTGCTTCTCCTTAAAGGTTAGGGGTTGAACAGAGTATTAAAAAGTATGCCTGCCTCCTGTAGCAATCTCTATTGCGGGGTTGCGATTGGGGGGCGAAGTCGGTTCAAAAGATTTCCACGGCGGGAAAGGCCTCTTTCAATCTGGCGCGAATTGCCTCGCCCTCCCCTGCCCTTGCCAGGCCGAAGACGCTGGAGCCACTGCCAGAGACCATGGAGGCCAGTGCACCACAACGGCAAAGTTCCTCGCGGAGCATCGTGAGAAACGGCAGCTTCTTCTCAAGGGCAAAGCCCAAGTCATTCCAAATCAACGACGACAGTCCTTCCACGGTGGACAGCTGGTCGATCGACGGCGGCCAGGCCGGAGGAGTGACTCCGGCAGGACGCTGACAATGCCGATAGGCCCAGGCGACCGGCGACGGGCAACCCGGATAGGCGATGACCAGTTCGTAGTCTGCGGTAATTCTCACCGGCTGAAGGATTTCGCCGATACCTGTCCCCAACGAGGGGACAGGGTTCAGGAAGAACGCGACATCCGCACCCAAACGAATCGCTAGCGAATGGAGATCGCTTGCCGAGGCGGGCGTTCCGGTGAGTCGCCGCATTTCCAACAACGCCGCGGCGGCATCGGAGGAACCACCGCCGAGACCCGCCGAAACAGGGATGCGTTTCACCAGTTCGATATGGTAATCCTCCGGCAAGCCAAATTCCTCGCAGAATACGTGCACGGCGCGGCCGGCGAGATTCTTTTCCACCGACTCGCCGTCAGGCACGTTTCGTCCGCTGAGGTGCATTGTGAGGCCGCTGCCGGGAGGATTCGGCGTGACCGTGATTTCATCTGTGAGCTGTGGCACGGGGAGGAAGACCGTGCGGATTTCGTGTCGGTCGTCCTGGTGGTGCATTTCACCGACCTCCAGGAGGAGATTCACTTTGGCGGGAGTGGAAGTCACGGCGTCAATTCAATTCATGGGATCCAGCGCGAAGAGGTGCCAGGTAATCGCCCAGGCATCCTCCCATGCCATTTCCTTCTTTTCGTGGCCTGAGCCCCAGCTGTCCGAATAGTAGATACGGTTTCGGTTTGCATCGTAACCGATGATCAGGCGCAAGTGTCCGCCGGAAGGCAGTCTCTGTTTCTGCTCTTTTACCATTCCAAGATAGACACTCCAGCATACCGGAATGCCCTGGTCGATGTTGCGGGCTATCGCTTTCAAGGCTTCGCGCTGCTCATGGCGATGAAGGGTGCAACGCATTTGACGCCATGCCTTGAAATCGAGGTCCTTCACAAACTCGCTCCAGTCCAGGACATTCGATTCGAGTCTGCCACGGCTTCTCCGGCTGTCGGTAATTCGGTTGTATGCCGCCAGGTCGTCTTTGGTCATCTTGAAATCATAGAGCGACTGGAAGCGCAGACGAAGTCGCATGGAATACCGCTGGATGGCCTTCACCATTACCTCAAGGTTCGTACCGAATTCCTTTCGGTAACCCAAGGCGCTACGCAAGGCCTTCATATCCACATGGTTGCCTTTGGCATAATAGTCCAGGAGCCGACGCACCACCGCTATCGCGCACTCCGGACGGACCCCTTGGTCATACATCGGTATTTTCGTAATCCAGGTGCTGCTGTTGAAACGATGGACGTTCTTGCGCAGGTCATAGTCCGAAGAGAGCCTTCTCGGATGAACCGTGATCTCTTTCTTGATCTGATGTTCCTGCTTCGGCGTGGGCTTCGGAGGGTCTGCCATAGGCCTTTTCTTGGGTTTCGCCCAAAGCTGCCCTTCGCCCAAGAAAATTATAACTAAACTGATAATCCAGAGTAATTTACGCATTTATTTATCAGGGTTTTGGTGAGTTGCCAGGGGATGTTCCATCCCGCCCGCCAGTTTTGGGAGACCAGCACCAGCGACAGATAAAGCACTAGAAAATTGCCGAAGACGATTACCGAGTAGGAGAGCACGGGGCCGCGGAACTGGAGGTCGCTTTGTCCGTGCGCCAAGGCAAGGATGGTCAGGACGATGTGGTAGGAATAGCAAAGGCCCAGCCAGGCGAATGCAAGGTTCCAGAAGAGGGACGGCGCATTGTGCCAGAAGAGCCGGGTAATGGCGATGGCGATGGCGGAAAGAATTAGAAAGAATGGGAGGAAATACGGCGCCAGCGCAATAAAAAGCGTGGGTTGGGTGACATTGACGCTACCCTTTTGAAGCCCCAGACGCGGGAAGTCAGCCTTGTGTCCGGTCAACACGGCGGCGAACCAATGCGTCAGTTCATGGCCGAAGACATAGAGCGGGCGACACGGAAAGCATACGAAAAGCACGCTTCCCAAGGCGAATGCGAAGGCAAAAGAGGAAGCCGCCAGCCCATTGAAGAAATCTTTTGGGAAACGCCAAAGCGAGACAATCAACAGCCCGGTGAGAATCCACAGCACCGGTGACCAAAGGATGACCCAGACGATGCTCAGCCCGTGGCGCGGCGCCTTCCGACGCTTCAGCTCGCGTTTCACGAGATCCTTGGTCTGATGTGCAGACATGCTATTGTTTGGTGGCCCGGATGATCCGAAGGGGCCGGAGGGACCTCTAACTTTTATTTGAACTCGACGGTCTCGGCGGGCTGTTGACCGATGCCGATTTCGTTCTTTTCGGCGAAGTCGAATTTGACCTGAGTTTTCCAGGTTTCGCCGTCGAGACGCATTTCCTTGACGAACCAGAGGCCGTTCTCGAATTTCTTGGCACCCTGCATGATGAGTTTCCGCCACGGTTTGGTCTCGCCGTCGCGATACCACTTTGCCTCCATCGGGAAGCCGTATTCGGCTTGGAACCAGACATCGACGTGGCCGTTTCCCGCCGGATCGGCGAGCCGCATCACTCGGCATTCCTGCCACCGGCTGGTGTCACGCGGGAGTTCCTGAACGAAGTCCCAGTAGATGAAGGCAAAGGAGAGATCGGAGGCGGAAACGCCGAAGTCGAAGAGGCTAGGCTTGGATTCGGTCTCCGGGAGGTCGAGGTGCTGCGTGGTCTTGCCGGTGGTCTCGCGAAGTTGCTCAAGACCATAGACATTCTGGTCGTTGAGGACGAGTTGCGCATAGAGCGATTCAGGCGTGAAGGTGATGCGAACGCGCAATGTGGCTTCGAGTTTTTTCTGTCCCTTGCGCTGGTGGATAATGCGTCCCGTGAACTCCCCCCAGGCATCCTGTGCCAACAGCTCGCGGAGACGACGAAGGAACTCCTGCGCTGGCAGTTCCGAGAAGGGAACCGCTTCCAGCGCAGGTTGCGGAGTCACCGTAGGCTCCGTCGGGGGCACGCTGTCCTCCGCCAGGAGATGGCAGACGGTCAAGAGGAGTGCGATCAGCAATCCAGGGAAAAATCTTCCAGAATTGTTGAATTTATACATAAGTCATTGATTTTAAATGAATTATGAAAACAATCGGCAAAGGCTAAAGGCGTAAAGGCCTGGTGACTTTTAGGCTAGTGGTTCTAGAGGTTCTAGAGGTTCTAGAGGGCTATTGCGCGGCGGCCTCTGGTGCCGGTCCCTCCGGCGCTGGCGCAGGCTCGGCGATGGCTTCGGCCTGTTCTTTGCCTTGTGCGATGCCCTCCTTCACGGCGGTGGTCACGGTTTCGGCGGTATTTGCGATGGCCTCCTTGTTGGTCTCCACGACCACCTCGGCGGCCTCCTTGACCGTCTCCACGACCTTGGGTTTCGGAGCCTCCTGGACCTCGTTGTTTTTGCAATTCAAGTAATGCAGCCACCAGATGCCACCCAGGATGAGCAGCAGACCGATAAGCACCAGCCAGGAGAGGAACCGGCGGAAGCGCTTGCGGGGCGTTCCTTCGGCGTCCTTGGGGAAGAGTCCGCCGCGCGAGAAGGTCTTGCGTTGCTTGCGAGTGAGGCGCAGGCGGGAGTTGATGGCCCAGCCGTTGCCCTCCAGCAGGCTTGAGAGGTCCTGTCGGCGCAGTTTGATGATGGCCAGCAAGGCGATGGGGAAGAGCAAGATCAAGAGCACCGCCAAAATTGAGATCACAATTGCCAATGCGCTCATGCTGGAGAGCGTCTTGCAGATGAACGCCAGTGCGCTGGAGATGGCGGCGAAGGCCATGCCGATGCCAGCGAACATCATCGCCTTGTTCCCGCCGTCCGCCTTCTGGGCAGGCGCCTGGGCGGCGGTGGCTGCTGCGGCCGCCTTCGGGTCGTTGAGGACGTCGCCCATGCCCTTGGTGAGCGTGGAGTCGGAGTTGTTGGCCATGCCGGAGACCTTGTCCTCCGCCATCTTGCCGAATTTCGAGAATGGCGCAATCAACGCCTCCTTGAGGCAGACGGGGTTCTCGATGACCTTGGTGATGTGGCAGGTGAACTCAACGTTGTCACGGTCGAAGAAGATGCCGCGCTTGCCAACCGTGAGGTTGCCCTTGTCGCCAATGGTGACAGGGGCGCAGACGACGTAGGGCTTGGGTGCCTCGACCTCGATGTAGATGAGGAAGAGGCTGCTGTTGGCGGCCAGGGCGGAATGCGCGCCGGTATCGTCCACCGGGAAGCACATGTTGAACCAGCGCCCGTCGATGACGGCCTTTCCGCGCTCGAAGAGAGTGAGCTGCTTGGGGTCGTAGAGGTCGGGGAAGCTGATGAAGTTGTTGCACAGCGAGATAAGATACTGGAGGTAAAGCAGTACCTGCTCGACTGCAGCGGCTTCCTTGAGGATGGCGGCGACCGCCGCGTCACGCACGGCCAGGTCTTCGGCAAGCGGAATCAGTTCCTGGTCCACTGCGTATTTGCGAAGATTCTCCACTGGCACCGCCGCGCAGATGCCGCCCTGCTGGCTGGCCATGTAGGCGCGGTAGGCGCCGAAGACCGCCTGGATCTTTGCCCAGCCGGCGGGCGTAAGTGCCTCGATCTCTGCGCCCAGCACGGGCTTGATGAGCTTGTTGAGGAGGTCGCGCCACCAGTCGCGGTAGAGCGGGTTGATGTAGTCCAGGTTGTCCAGCGGAATTTGGTCTTTGCCATTGGGCTGTGCCAGAGGCATTGCCTTGAGGTGGGACTCGACGCCGGGCCACTGGGTGGAGTCGATGGCGGCAGGTGCGCCGTTGCCTTGGAGCACCACGCCCGTGAGGCGCGTGTCGAAGTCCTGGAGGTCACAGAGCTTGAAAAACTCGTCCACGAGCGCACGATTGGCATCCAGCAGTGCCATAAGTGCGGCGGTGTCCGCGCCGAAGGGATAGATGTCGGAGGTTGCCTCGCCGTCCTTGAGGTCGCCTTTGGCGAGCCATTCGAGGTAGGCAGGGATGGCGTCGTGGAAGGCCTTGACCTGGTCGAGCGTGGCGCCCTGGGTGCCATCGAGGTCGAGGGTTCCGCCGGTGGCCAGCACTGCGTCGGTGACGAATGCCTTCATCGTCTCGGCTTTTGCGGCGTCCTTGGTCTCGGTGGTCGCCAGCAAGGAGATCACGCCATCGCCATTCAGGGGCCTTGCGGTCAGGATGCCCTGGAACTTGCGGACGGTTGCCAGGTCGATGGCCTCCGGGTCCTTCGCCTCCAAATCCTTGAGGATGTATCGGGCGGAGTGGTCGATGGCCTTGCCGGTCTCCGACTCGATGTTGAGGTCGGACAACTTCAAAGTGCCGCCGAATTTCGCGGTGATCTGGTCTTTCTTCGGATAGACGTCCAGCAGCCATTTGATGGCGGCCTTGACCTCCTCGCTGGAGAGGTGCCCGTTCTTGCCGGTGTTCACATATTCCAGGAACTTCGGGTCGCATACGAATGCCTTGGCAGGGGCGCTCATCGCCACCCACAGCGCTTCGTCCAGAGTCAGGGCGTCTTTGAGGTCGTGGCCATTCTCGATGACCAGCTGGTAGGCTTTGCCTTGTTTAATGAATTTCATGTGTTTGTCCTAAGTTGTTTATTATCAAGTAATTAAGAAATTCTAGTCCAACTCGGCGATGCTTTGGTACGCCGGGACTTCAGTTGTCCAGCCCTTCTTTTCGCGGATGAGTTCTGCGAGTGTGGCGGAGGCGTCGGGTTCGCCGTGGGTCACGAAGATTTTGCGTGGCGTTCCGTTGAGTCCCTCCAGCCACTTGAGCAATTCGGTTCGATCGGCGTGTGCGGAGAAACCGGAGATGCGTTCAATCTTCGCCTTGACATCGTATTCCTCGCCGAGGATGCGGACCTGCTTCTCGCCGTCAAGGATATGCCGGCCGAGGGTGTTTTGAGCCTGATAGCCGACGAAGAGGACGGTGCATTCGGGACGGCCGATGTTGTAGCAGAGGTGGTGCTTGATGCGGCCGCCGGTACACATCCCTGAACCTGCGATGATGATGACCGACCCACGGATGTGGTTGATGGACTTGGATTCCTGCGAAGAGCGAACGACCGTCACATTGCTGAGGCGGATGGTCTGGGCGAGGCGGATGGTGTCGGTGTCAAAGAGGAAAGGATGGCGTTTGAAGACGGTGTTGACCTGGGTGGCCATCGGCGAATCCACGAAGATGCGCAGATGCGGAATCCGGTTGTCCTTGCAGAGCAGTGCCAAAAAGTATAGCAGTTCCTGAGTGCGCTCGATGGCGAAGCTGGGGATGACGATGTTTCCGCCTGCCTGGGCGGTGCGGTTGACAATCTCGGCGAGTTCATCCGGGATGCTCCGGGTGGGTTCGTGGTCGCGGTTGCCGTAGGTGGACTCGATGACCACGTAGTCCGCCTGGCCGACGTTCTTGGGGTCGCGGAGGATCGGCATATCCCATCTTCCTACATCTCCGGAGAAGAGGATGGTGCGTTTTTCGCCCTCCTGTTCGATGGTGATTTTCACGCACGCCGCGCCGAGGATGTGTCCGACCTCGATGAACTCGCAGGTGACGCCCTCCCCCAGCTCGAAGCGTTGGGCGTAGTTCCATTTCTGGAAATACTTTGCAACCTCTTCGGCTTCTTCTTCCGTGTAGAGCGGTTCCTCCGGGAAGGGACCCTGACGGCCTTCCTTTTCGTGGCGCCGGCGCTTGAATTCGGCGTCTTCTTCGTTGAGGCGCCCGCAGTCCATCATCACGATTTTGGCGATGTCGGCGGTGGCGCTGGTGCAGTGAATGGGCCCATCGAAGCCGAACTTGACCAGCCGCGGGAGGCGTCCGCAGTGGTCGAGGTGGGCATGGGTCAGGATTACCGCATCGACCTTGTGGGGACTGATGGGGAAGCGCTCCCAGTTGCGTGCCTTGAGGTCGTGCTCCTGGTAGAGCCCGCAGTCAATCAGGAGATTTAGCCCATTGGCCTTGAGTAGATAGCAGGAGCCGGTGACATTTCCGGCCGCACCATGGAAACTGAGTTTGATGTCCATCTGCTTGCCCTATTTATTATAAGGAAAACAAAGAATTTTCAATAATATAGTGCTTCTTTTCTCTGCGGCTGGGGCATGCTTCCCTATTTGGCCGCGATCCGCGATCCGAGTCCCTCAAGCAATCCCTCTCCTTTTAGGCGAGCAGAATGTCTTTGAGGTTCCAATCGGCCAGGAACATCGCGCCGACGGACATGGTGAGGTGGAAGAGGGAGGTGTTCCATTTCATCTCCTTCCCCCAGCCCTCGAAAGTGCGTGTGGCGCCCTCGCTAAGCATGTGCAGCCAGGCATTCGGATCGGTGAGGAGGTCGTGGACCAGTGCGTCCTCGCCATCACGGCTCAAGGCGGCAAGCAACGGGAAGACGACGAAGAGCGAGGTCTTGGAGAGCCGCGCCCCGCGGATCCGCCGCAGGAACTCGGTCTTGCCGGCTTCTTCAGGGAAGAGCCCGAAATAATATGGATAGGCATTGCCTACGAAGGAGATGTGTTTTGACACATCGCTGTCCCGGAATTGCTTATGCTCCGGATCCCAGAAGGCCTTGACAAAAGACGCCTCAAGCGGAGCCAGTTCCGCGTAGGGCGCCCGCCCCAGCAGTTGCGCGACGGCATTGAAATATTTGATGGCGCCCAGGTAGTAGGCGTTCAGCGCGACATGCTTGCTGTGGCTGACCTTGCCCTCTTCGATCTCCGCGTCATAGCCGTCCTGGAAATTTGGCGGCCATTCGACCACGCACCATTTGTCGGAGCGGTTGATCAGCCCGTCCGTGTCGGTATATTGTTCGCGGTAGAAGTCGAGGATGTCGGCGAAGTCGTCATAGCGCTTGCGCACATAGTCCAGGTTGCCTGTGAGCTTGCAGTAGGCGTAAAGGAGCGGATACATCATCAGGGGATATTCGGCGATTTCCTGCATCATGGAACAGGCCGCGCAGGTCATCAGCCCGCGGTTGATGAACTTGGTGGCCAGGAAGTCATCGAAGAACTTCTCGATGAGGACATAGTGACCGGTGAGCATGCAGTAGGTCAGGAGGGTGTAGCAGCCGTCGCCGAGATAGTAGCCCTTCTCGCGGTCCATGCAGTCCTGGTTGACCTCCTGGAAGCCGTAGCGCAGCGTGTCCACGCAGAGTTTCCACACTGCCATCGACGCCTCGTCGTGGAATTTGCATTGCGCTTGCAATTGGAAAGGATAATGGCGTGCAGTCAGTACGATGGAGTCATCGTCCACTACAACACCTTCGGGCAGAATGAGTTCTGCATAACGGAAGCTCTTGAAGTCGAAAGGATTGAGGATATCCTTCTGGCCGCCGGAGAGGCGGAAGAACTCCTCATAGACGCAGTTGCACCGCATATCGTAGCGCACCTGCCCGTCCTCCAGGAGTTCCTGCCCGAAGTGCATCGTAACCTCCGAGCCTTTCGGTCCATGGGCAGAGAATTTCATCGCCCCCACATATACTCCGCCGAAGTCCAAGGCGATACGGTTCTTCTCGTGTTTCAGAGTGACGGGGCGAATCTCCTCGAAGACCAATTGCGCCGATGGCTGACGGAAGAGCCGGTAGTCCGCATGGCGGCGCAGCTGTGCCTTTTGCCAGCCGGAGTCGTCAAAACTGGGTTGTTCGAAGCCGACTTCGGGAGCCGCCGCATCGTAGCGTTCCATGAACTGTGTGTCGTAGCCAACTACGCCGCAGGAGGAGTAGGCGGTGTGTTCGTGCTGGAGGAATGTCTCGTCCGATGCGACAATGACTTTGCCACCTGCCTCCAGGTCCAGGATCAGCCCGTGTTGATGGTCGCCTGAGACCCACACGCGATTCAGGAGCCCCTGGTAGTAGGTGTGGACCGCCAGGGTGTTCTCGCCCGGCTGAACGAACTTCGACAAATCCATCACGTTGTAGAAATAATGGAAATCATAGCCGGCGGCGGGCCCCTGCTCGACGAACTTGCCATTCACATAGAGTTTGTAATAGTCGTCCGCCGAGATGTAGATTTTTGCAGAAGAAATCTCTTCTGCGGTCAGCGTGAATTTCTTTCGGAAGAGAACATGGCGGTTCTGCAGCTCCGGAGCCTCCGGAGGAACGGCCGGGGCCAGCTGACGGTGGAAGACGTTGCGCTTTTCCAGCTCCGCAAAGCGCCCGGAGCTAATCCATTTGCCGATGAAAGTATGTTCGGTGGTCATTGTTAAAATTCTCCAAAAGGCTTTTTTATAATTTATACCGCTGAATCGTCTCTGCTAAGATACTCATCCATTTTTCCCTAGATTCAACGACAAGATACCTTTTAAAAGATATATTGTGTCATGAGTTTTCCCGTCAACGCTTTTTCTTTCAATTCCCCATGAACACCTCCCTCAACAAATCTCTGATAGAGTTCTTCTTCGATGCGGCGAGCATTCGGCGCTGGAACGACCAGATCAACCCGATGGAGTTCACGGAACTCGACAAGCAGGCGCACAAGATGATTATCGCCTGGGTGCTGGCCAAATGCGAGGAGGATGGGCATGGCGCGCACATCGACTGGAAGAAGCTGGTCGAAGGATCGATGTTTGAACTGCTTCACCGCGTGGTGCTGACCGATATCAAGCCACCAGTCTTCCACCGGATGATGGCGGACAACGGCCCTCAGTTGAACCAGTGGGTTTTGGATCAGCTGAAGCCGATGATTGTGCAAGTCAGGGGCGGCTTTGCCGAGCGGATGGAACGCTACTTTCTGGAAAACGGCTACGCCGCGCAGGAAAAGCGCCTGCTCAAGGCCGCACACTATCTGGCGACGCAATGGGAGTTCAACATCCTCTACCAACTCTGTCCTTTCATTCGTGGCATCGAGCAGATCAAGCAGGAGATCGAGGATCAGCTCGAAGACCATATCAATCTCATCGGTGTTCAGAAGATCTCCTTGAAGCGGAAGACGTACGGCTTCATCGACCTGTGCGGCCAGCTGCGCTTCCAGAAGCGCTGGAGCCAGTCCCCGCGCATCCCCGCCACCTCCGTGCTTGGCCACATGCTGATGGTCGCCATCCTCACCTACTTGGCGCTCTGCGAAACGGATGCCTGCGATCAGCGCATCGTCAACGGCTTCCAGGGGGCACTCTTCCACGACCTCCCCGAGGCGTTGACCCGAGACATCACCTCACCCGTCAAGAACGCCGTGGACGGTCTGGCGGACACGATCAAGAAATACGAGAACCTCCAGATGTCCGAGAAGCTGGAGCCGCTGGTGCCCGTCTCCTGGTATCGGATGCTGAACTACTTCACCGACAACGAGTTCGCCAACCGGATTATGGTGGACGGGAAACCCGAACCCCAATCCGATTGGAATGAGTTCAACACGAAGTACAACGACGCAAAATATTTCCCGGTGGACGGCGAGGTGATTAACGCCTGCGACAAGTTGGCGGCCTTCATCGAGGCTGCGGAGTCCATCCACAACGGCATTACCTCCAAGCACTTGACCGAGGGCATTGAGCGTCTTGGCGATCTCTTCCGCAACTGTCAGATCGGCCCGGTCGATTTCGGCGCGGTCTTTGCGCAATTCCGGCAGTTGGTTGCATCATAACCATCTATACCATTTTATGCTATGACGATGATTGAATCCCCCTCCCCTGCCCCGAACTCCAGTCCCGCGCCCGAACCCGTATGGTCCGCCCAAAGCGACGACCCGTCGGCCGCCGTGTTCAGCCTAAAGATCGCCCCGTTGCTACTTTGTCTGGTGGTGATTGCGCTTTTGTGTATCGGGATGGCGATGATCCACTCCGCGACAATTGCCACGAAAGGCGACTACTTCTTCACGCACCAGCTGATGTGGATTGGCATCGGGCTGTTCGTCTTCCTCTTCGCTGCCTTTGCGCCATTGCGATTCTTCTATCGTTTTTCGCACTGGGGGATTCTGCTGATCATCCTTCCCCTGGCCTATTTGGCCTTCGCAAAGGCGATGGTGCATTTCGGAGGGACTGCCATTCTGCGCTTTTTCCCATTGATTTCGGAGACGAATGGCGCAATCCGCTGGCTGGAGTTCGGTTCCATCAAGGTCCAGCCCTCGGAGTTCTCCAAGCTCTTCCTGGTGATCTACTTGGCTGCCTACTACGGACGGCTCCCCCGCGAGCGCATCCAGGAGTTCGTGCCCGGCGTGCTGGTGCCTGGTCTGTTGGCGGGGTGCATCTTGGCTCTGATTGTGTTGGGGAAGGATCTCTCCACCACCGTGATCACGGCCGGCATGGCTTTCGTGGTGATGTACCTGGCCGGCATTCGTTTCCGATGGGTTTTGCTCTTCGGACTCCTGGGCATTCTGCTGGTCGTGGCGTTTATCCAGCTCAGTCCGATGCGGGTGAATCGTATCACGGCATATCGCAACCCAAAGGAAAACCGCAACGAAGAGTCCTACCAGCTTTGGCGCTCGCAACTTTGCCTGGGCTTCGGCGGATTGACCGGACAGGGATATGCGAATGGCGTGATGAAGACCTATCTGCCGGAGTCCCACACGGATTTCATCGTGGCGGTGATTGGCGAGGAGTTCGGGCTGCTGGGCATCTTCGGAGTCATGTCGGCGTATGTGATCATTGCTCTTTGCATTGTTGCAATCGCCCAGCAATGCCGCGTGCGTTCCGATTTGTTGCTTTGTCTTGGAATCGCCATGCTTCTGACTTTGCAGGCGATGGTGAATATCGGTGTGGTGAGCGGATGGTGTCCCCCCACCGGCGTCACCGCGCCTTTCCTGAGCTACGGCGGATCCAGTTTAATTTCGCTGATGTTCCTGATGGGGCTGGTATTGAATGTGAACCTGCGCAACCGCGCGGAAGTCGCCCGCGAAATCGGCAAGCAACGCTGTCTGCCTACGGAATCCGCTTTGGGGATGCTGCATAACCCCTAAATTGGAAGTCGGTAGAATTGTTATTTTCCGCCGGCGCGGGAATAGTTGGTCCGGAAGAATTCGATCCACTGGCGCTGGAGGACGGCCTGGCTCTCTGGCGTGGAGATGGAGGAGAGAACCTTGGCGGCTTCCGCATAACTGAATGGCAGTGCCTCGAAGGCGGCGCGTTGCTCCGGCGAAATGGTCTCCAGGCCGCCCTGCTCCAAGATGGCTTTCCAGGCGGCGCGCAGTTCGGGGCCGCAGTCGATGATCATCACCTTGATGAGAACGCGCATCACGGTGAAGAGTCGCCCTGTCCAGTCTCCACGATATTGGAAATCGCGTGCGAGGGCAAAAGGCTGCGCATCTCCGATGCAGGTGCCAGCCAGCTCCTCTGGTGTATATAAGTCTCGTCGGACGGGTTGGCGGTAGAGGGTGTATCGCACCGGCCCGCCAGGCGTTCCCGCCTTCCGCGCCCAGAGACGCTGTGCTTCCCGCGTGAGTACGAAGTCGATAAATTCCTCAGCCAATTCGCGGTCTGGTGCGCCGCGCAGCAGGCCGAAGGGGTCGGCGGAGACGGTCGAGGCGGCGTGTGGCGTGCGGTAGCAGACGGTCTCGCGGCCGACATGCGCCAATTCCCAATCCACCTGCGAGCGGCCGTAGAAGTCGATGCACATTCCGGCGGCGATCTGGCCGGTGGCGGCGTCGGCGGGGACTTTTCCGGCGGAGAAGGTGAGGTATGCGGCGTTGCCGCCGAGTTGCTTTACGAGGGTAAGTGCCTGCGTCCAGGCGCGTTCAAGTTCCTCTGGGGTGGGTTGAGGATGTTCCTCGTCGGGGTGCGTCTTGGCAACCTCGTCCTGCATTACCCGCTGGATGAGCATCTCGAAGCATTTGTTGATGGATCCGCTCTGGGAGGGGTCGGCGATGCCGATGGCTTGATAGAGCCTGGGGTCGGCCAGGTCATTCCAATGTGCGCCGAATTGCGCGATTTCCTCATCCGAGAAGCCGGCCTGGCTGAGGCGGTCCACATTCAGGATGATGCCAAAACTGGAGAAGCAGGAGGGATAGTAGCGGTCCTCGCGGTCGTACCAGGTTTCTCCGCCTCCGCCGGCTGCCAGAATCGGCTCGTCGCCTGCAAACCATTCGGGATGACGGGACTGCACGCCCGCGGGCACCAGAATTCCTGCGGCTGCCAGCCCCGCATAGTCATACTGCCCTCCCCCCATGAAGATATCGATGTCGATTCCGACATCACTGCCCAGGAAGTCTATGCGTGCCCGTGAAGCGTCGCTGGAGCCGTCTAAGGGTGTCTTGGCGTTGAAGATGTCGGCCGCGACCTGGTCGTTCCAGTTGAAGCCGGGATTCCGTCTGCACCAATCGTGCTGGAAATTGGCGGTAAAGGTGCTTTTAAGATATCGCACGCATTCCGAAGTGCCGCCGACGTTGCGCCAGTCGATAGCGATTTCCTCGCCATTGTGGCGCTGACGGTGGTATTCACGGAAAGCCAGCTCAAGTTCATGTCGAATCGACTCGTTGTGCGGAGTGAGAATCACCAGTTGACGCTTGGCGGACGGCAACTGTTCCGACGAATGGCGCAGCAAAAGTGGCAGTGCGATGATAATGCCCAGAACAACGATAGCCAGGAACAGGTTCTTTTTCATGAGCGTGGCATAAAAAAAGCCCCAAATCCATAAAGAGTTTGAGGCTTTTCAAGGCGTTTGGGAGGCGAGGGCGCCCGTTGGCAGTCCATTAGATATTCAATCCGCAGTTTTCGGCCGCATTCTGGAGCTGCTTGGCCAACAAGGTGCAGGATGGGATTCGTCGGTCGCGTCGATAGACGGTGCAATTGCGGATGACATCCGCCAGTTCACGGTAGGCGTTTCCCGTCAATTCAGGGATTTCACCGACGGCGGTCATCTCATTCTTCTCCATGTCCCGCGCCGCGCTGTGCCGGAAGTCCTTTTGCACGGCGTCATTGGGGTCCTGGTTCAGCGGCTTTGCTCCGAAGAGCAGGGAGAAGGTCACGCCAAGCGCGAAGATATCGGTGTCCATACCCAGTTCGGCGCGGCAGATTTGTTCGGGGGACATGAATCCCGCAGTGCCGGCGATGGTCTTCTTCTGGAAGCCGGTGGGCACCGAAATGCCGAAGTCAATGAGCCGGATGCGACCGCTGCGCTCCATCATGAAGTTGGAGGGCTTGATGTCCAAGTGGATGAGATTCCGTTGATGGAATTGGCCGATGGCTTTGCAGATTTGGAGGCAGACACGAACCTTGTCCTCCAGGCTCAGCGCGTTCTGAAGCGGCTTGGTTCCCAGGTCGATGCCGTTGATGCGCTCCATCAGGAGATCCCAGCCCAGCTCCAGCGCCACGCTGCTGACCTTGCGCAGAGAGAAGATGCTCACCGGAATCTGCGTGCCCAGGGTGGCCACGGAGGCGTTGTTCAACAATTGACCAACCTTGAATTCGTTGCTCAGGTGCTTGTATTTGGTCTTGTAGGAGACGCTGGCCAATTTGCCCTGGTTGCCCTTGTAGCGGGGATCGCCGAACCACCGGTCCTTCCAGTTGCGGATGGATTTCACGCAGAATGTGAAACCGTTGATTGTCGCATTGTAGAGCACGGATTCCGCGCCGCGGTCCAAAAAGGAACCGAAGTTGTAGGATGCGCCGTCCATCAGCGCCTGCGCTTGTTCCTGACGAGCGGCGGGCGAAAGGCTGTCCAGGCGTTCTGGCAACGTGGCACTGAGATAATTGGTGGCGGCATCGCTCAGAGGGTTCTCTGGGAGATAGACAGGCGTAGCGTTCTTGCGCATGTTCTTGACCAGCTGGTCAAGATTTTCATCTACGGTGAGAGTGTCCCCCAATTTGCGGGGCGAGGCCGGGCCGACGGTCACTTGCGACGGGGGCGTTGGAACCCCTGGTGTCTTTCGAGGCACGCTCTGGCCTAGTTCCTCTGGGGTTAAGTATCTTCGATTGTCCGCTGCCATATTGCGTTATATCCAGCATTCTGCGGCTTGGCGCCGGCTGTCCTTGTGATAAGGACTGCTAAAGTTTATTGATGCGCTTAAGCATCTTGATGATGTCATCCTCGCCGTTGGATTTGACTTTGTCCGCCTCCGAGTCCAGATTGACCTGAAGTGGCTCCAGTTCTACATACTGGTCGATGGTACGGCGGACTTTGGTCTGGGCGTGCTCTTCGGATTCGCGGTTGAAGCTCTGGACCTCTTCTGCAGGTTTCCGCGAATAGAGGAGCGAGACATTTACGCGCGGTCCCTTGAGGGCGGGGTTCTCCACAACGCTGTAGAGGGGTTTTACGCCTTGGTCATTGAAATGCTTGAGGATGCTGTAGAAGCACGTGCCGTCGTTGCCGGTGGGAACCTCCAGCAGGAAGAGTGCCTCGATGGGCTGCTCCGGCTCCAGTAGCAACGGGTTCCAATGTGTGGCGAGTTGTTTCCCGAAGTCGTTCTCCGGATTGAAATTGAATGCGGTGAAATGGTTGAAGTAGGGCTTCGAGAGGAAGAGCGCAAAGTCTGCTTGGTCGATATGTTCTTCTAGCAGTTTCAGTTGCGCATTTTTTTCTGGAATGGAAAAGAACTCCTTCAGGGAGTTGACCATCATCTGGTTGTATTTGTCCTCAGGAAGTTGTTTTTCAAATTTGACGCGGTTCGAGAACATGAAGATATTGCCCGTGTTGCCGCTGTC
The DNA here is from genome assembly GCA_017525435.1 of Victivallales bacterium. Classification (GTDB taxonomy): domain Bacteria; phylum Verrucomicrobiota; class Lentisphaeria; order Oligosphaerales; family Oligosphaeraceae; genus RGIG1601. The sequence continues at coordinate 1,920 of JAFXSU010000117.1, read as the reverse complement.
AATCGCCTCCGCCAACGGACCGTTCAGGAATGCTGAGGTGTTGCTTACAAATTCGTCCGGCTCCATTTTGCCATAAGGCAATACCAGCGCAAAGATGGTCTTCTCCTCTACGGGAATCTGTTCCTGACGCCCCGTCAGATCCCGCAGGATTCCCGCCGTGATGCCGTTGCCGGTTCCGCCACCCGTGGCCGAAATCACCATCGCCCCGCGAATCAGGTTGGTCAATTGGCGGCTCACCGAGCCGTAGGCCTCCAAGCCAATTGCGGGATCCATCCGCGCACCCTGGAAAACCCCACTGCCATCGTGAAGCGACGCCTGGATCTTTGCCCCCGACGTCGGAATCTTCGACAGCTCGATTTCGGAGATGTTGATTGCCGCGCACTGCGAATCCAATTTGACCGCAATCTTGCTGCCTGCACCGCCTATGCCGATGGTTTTCATTTCTTGAGTTCCTCTAAAAATGAAGAGTTCTTCTTTACGAAGCGCCCCGTGGTGATGAGTTTCTCTAACGCCTTCGCGCCAAACCCCGTAATGTAAATGTTCTTTCGATTTCGCTCGTCGCGGACGTCAATCAGACACAAAATCCGTAGGGATTCCACGATTGCTACCGCAGTCTGCTTGGTTCGAGTGATCCCGCTATGCTTCAAATCGTCAAAAAGATTGGTGATATTATACTTGACTTGCTTGTCTTCGCCCATCGCCGCCCATAGCAATACCAGAAAATGCTCCTCGCCTAAACGAGAAAGCTGCTGCTCAAATAACTCGATTGAATTGATGTTCCCAGGCATGCTTGATGAGGATGACAAATTCGTAATTCATAATACTATAGTATAGTCTGCAGGGTTTGCACGCGCGTATATACACTATTTTAAAATTTTTTCGCCGCAGACAATTTTATGTTATTACATTAAACTAAAATGCAGTAAGATAAAATTTAGTTTAGTTAAGTGAAATGCAGTTTAGTATAGTTAGATTATAATGATACATCTATTTTGTTGATAACTAATAAGATATCATGGTTTGCACTATAGTGGGGTATTGTAATCGGAAAGGTGTTTCCTGGGCTGTAGAACCAAACAGCAAACCTAGATTTGCATAATTAGATTATAGTATAGTATAGTTATTTATTTGCTTGCAAATTGGGGACAGACCCCAATCCTTCGAGTCCTACCCGATTCACGCCACCCCGATTCCCTCTACCCTGAGAACTGAGATCCGCAATGCGAGTCCCTCAAGCCCCACACCGGTATGCCGCACCTGAATTATTCTCGGATAACGGGAAATCTACTTTAAGACAATAAATTATAATGTCCTATCCCCATGAGGACATATTTTCAAGTCGATTGCACGATTTGTAGAAACCTACAAAAATCATAGTAAAACTATCCTAAAATGAAATACAAATATCCTCAAATCACTTTATGGGCGAATTTGGCATTCATTTTGGTAATGACACTATTGTTGGGCTTAATGCCTGGAGGCATCTATGAACCAGGCATCGGCATTATGGAGTTGCTATTGGGGCACCTTGTAGGGCTACTCATCGTGCTCTGCTTTTTTGGCGCACCGATGGTTGCGGCTCAAGTCTGCGCATGGGAGTTGCATATTCATCCTGGCAGTCGTCGCCATTCTCTGACTTGGATTTTGGCTCTATTACAAGCACCGATGAGTGTTGCACTCTATATGGTCGTGGAACTGTTCTTAAAACTGCTTAATGCATTGGACAAAGTGTCAGCACCAGTTTGGGTGGACAAGGCGATAAATGCCGAAAAACTCTACGCGAAACTCGGTTTTGGAGGCCTGATATTATACTCCATAGGACTCGTCATTGCCTGTGTATTCTGCCGGTATAAATTTGAAGATAAAGTATTTATCGTTATTCTTATGGGTTGGCAAGTCATCGTTTGGACCATGCAACTC